>JBLMYG010000423.1:0-5139 GCA_050258155.1 Acidithiobacillales bacterium | reverse complement strand
CAACCACCCGGCCCCGGGACGAGCCAGGCCACATACCTCTTCAACGTCTTCGTGAGGCGCGAGTCCGCCACACGGACGAAGGTCACGGTGAACAGCTTCATCGCCCGCCCCGACGTGCCGGTCGGTTTCTCGCAATGCTATTCGACGGGCGTCTTCGAGGGGATCTTCTTCGCAACGATCGAGAGGAAGCTGCGGTAGTCGGGACGTCGCGGCAGAAGCAAGCCTGACACCGAAAAAGCAAGAAGCGCCGGCGATACCGATGCTCTCTGGAAGCGAGACGATCCCGGGGCGGCATCGGCACAGGTCGCCGCGCGGATGCGTGTCCGCGCGGCTTTTTCTGAGGGTGAGACGGGCCGGAATCTGGTTTCGAAGGTCTTCGTCAAGACTGTCGAAGCGCTTCCGGGCCCATCCTGCGATTACCCGCGCCTGCCGTACCAATAATATCCGCCGCCCCCGAACAGAAGGAGCAGCACGACGACTAAGAGGATGAGGCTCATGATCTTCTCCTTCCTTATCCCGTGACGCAAGCAGCACGAAACATGCCACTCGAGCCACCGTAACGAACAGGCGGAGAAGGCCGCCTATCGGCGCTTGCTTTCTTCGTGGCCATCGTCGGTTCTGTAAAGCCTGGCCGACCCTGAACGTTGGCCGGGGCGAATCAAAGTTCCTATTGGCAGCAGGACTGGACTCGTGTCGCCAGCGGGAGCCTGCCGCCAGCACCTCTTTCAACTGTAATTGAAGTATTTCCACGCGGCGGGCGCGTGGACGGCTCTCTACTGGTCCAACGAGCTTGAAAGAGCCTGCTGACGCTGGCAGGGGAATTGCGGTGATGCGGGCCGGAGACTCCAGACAATGAACAAGAACAAGGGCGTCAAGAAGGTGGCCAACCTCCTCGACCGACCTCCACGACTCCACTTCGGCCGCGGCGGCAGTCCGTCCCCGCCGCGCCCGGTCCGATCCCCGAGGACCAAAGACGGAAGAAAGGAGACATTATGCTCTGGACCCTCCTCGTGATCCTCCTCGTCCTGTGGGCCCTCGGGATGGTCACGTCCTACACCATGGGCGGCCTCATCCACATCCTGCTCGTCGTCGCCGTCGTGATCCTTCTGTTCAACCTGTTCCAGCGGCGAAGGGTGGCGTGACGCCCGTCCTCCACTTCACGGACAACGTTCGGCTTCCGGACGGCGCCGGCGGCTCACCCCGGCTCACAGCAACCACTTTCAAAGAATCAGAATCAGAGAAAGAGAGAGATACCGAGATGAAGAAGCTGATGACCTGCTTGGCCCTGGGCACGTTCGCGACGTTCCTCGGGGTTGCATCGGCGCCCGTAGCATCTGCGCAAAGCGAAATGGAGCGCACGACCTTCACCATAACGGAGCCGCTCGAGGTAGGGAGCTTCACCCTGCAGCCGGGAACGTACCTCATCAGGCTCGACCTCCGCGAACCAAGCCGGCACTTCGTTCAGGTCACGAACGTGGAGCGGACGAAGGTCTTCGCCACCGTCCTCGCCGTTCCGCACCTCCTCCAGAGGGAAGAGATGGTCCCGGAGAGCCGCTTCATCTATTACGCGACCCCCCCGGGCCAGCACAAGGCGCTTCGCACCTGGTTCGCTGGCGACGCGTCGAACGGTGAGGACATCGTCTATCCCAAGGGGCGCGCCATGGAGCTCGCGGCAGCGACCAAGGTGCCGGTGATCGCGATTCCGGACGAGGCGAAGGAAGCGGAGTACAAGTCCGTTCCCCTCGCGGTCGTGACGCCGGAGCGGCAGGTGAAGCCGTACGAGGCGCCGGTGGTTCAGAAGGCGCCGGAGCCGGCTCCGGCCGCCGTGGCAGAGGCCCGTCCCCACAAGGACCTGCCGGCGACGGCGAGCCACGTTCCTCTCTTCGGCGCCCTCGGGCTTCTGGCGCTTGCCGGGGCCTTCGGGCTTCGCACGTTAGCGAACAGGACGGCGTGACAAGGTCGAGCATCGCGCGGTGGCTCCGCCGGGCCGAGATCGCCCTCTCGGTCCTCGGCGTCTCGCTCCTCGGCGGGGCCCTCGCGGCGATCGTCAACACCTGGGTCTACCAGGCGCGCCAGGGGCGCGCCTTTTCCGATCTGGAGCGACGGGCCGCCGCGTCGACGTACGGCCTTGAGTCTCCTCGGGCACCGGCGTCGGCCGGGCCGTTTACGCTGGCTCCCGACGCCGATCCGCTCGTCCTCGGCCGGATCGAGATCCCCCGGATCGGCGTCTCGGCGATCGTGCGGGAGGGGGACGACGACACGACGCTCGCCGTCGCGGTGGGGCACATCCCCGGGACGGCGCGGCCCGGCGAGCTCGGCAACATGGTCCTCGCGGGGCACCGGGACTCGTTTTTCCGCGCGCTGCGGCACATCCGGCTGCACGACACGATCCGGATCCGCACGGCCGGCCGCCGCTACGAGTATCTTGTGGACTCGACGGAGGTCGTCAGGGCCGGGGACACGCGGGTCCTCGACCCGACCGGCGACGCCGTCCTCACGCTCGTGACGTGCTATCCGTTCGAGTACGTGGGGCACGCGCCGAACCGGTTCATCGTACGCGCCTCTCGGCCTCCGATGGACGGCGTCTCGACCCGATCGTCGGGCCTGCGGTGGCGCGCGCCCGTCGCGGGTGTCTCCCAATGAACTCATGAAGCGTGGATTGCGCGCGGCCGGGTGGGGGCTGATGGGCCTCCTCGGCCTCACGGTCCTGGTCGTTCTCGCGACGAACGTGTTCCTTCGAACCAGCCTCCTTCGAAGTCTCGTCAATGGGGACCCGGACTCGCTCTTCGTGGACTATCGGGGCGCGAGGTCCTGGTTTCCCGGTCACCTTTCGTTCGACTCGCTGACGCTCCGGAGCAACGACCACAACGCCGAATTCGAGGCCGCGCTCCAGGGATTGGAGCTTCGTGTGTCGCTGGTGGACCTTCTGCGGCGCCGGTTTCACACGACGCACGTTCGGGCCCGGAAGCTCGAATTCCGGCTGCGCGAACTGCTCCGCGGGGAAGAGGCAACCCCGGCGCGTCTCGCTCGATACCCGCGGATCGAGGGGTTTGAGGACCCGCCGCTCCTGAAGACGACGCCGTCTCGGCCGGAGCCGGCGGGTACCCCTTGGCGAGTCGTGATCGACGATCTCGCGGTCGAAAGCGTCGAGGAGATCTGGATCGACGCATGGAGGTGGACCGGCAACGGGAGGGTCGCGGGAGGCTTCGAGCTCTTGCCGGGCCGAGAAGCACGCGTCGGCCCCGCCCGGCTGGAGGTCTCCGAAGGTGAGCTGCTGCATGGCGATTCGAAGGTGGCAGAGCGGACCTTCGGAGCCGTGTGGTGCGAGCTCCCGCGCTTCGACACGCAGGCCTATCCGGGGAACGACGTCTGGAAGATCATGTCGGGTGGATCCGAGCTGCGCGGCGATCTCGCCGGCCTGGCGTTCTTCTCGCCGGATGTCGCCCGTCCTGTGGTTTCCGGTGGCGTGGGTGCGATCCGTGAGCGGGTCGCCCTGAAGGAAGGTATGGGAAAGGTGCGCCTGGAGGTCATAGCGCGCGACGTGACCGTCCGCGAGGGGGAGCGCACCGTCAGAGCCTCGGCGCGGGTCGGAGTCCACGCGACGGCCGTCGATTTCCGCCGGGGCGAAGCGTCGCTCGCCGGAACACGGGTCGTTCTCTCGAACGTGGCGGTCGGAGACGTTCCGTCCCGGCCCTGGGCCGCGACGTTTGCTGCACCGGCGGCGCGGCTCTTCTTCGCCGACGGCTCATTCGACGCGCAGCTCGTAGGAAAGCTTCAGGACGCCCGGCCTCTCGTCGCCCTCATGCCTTCCGGTCTCGAGAAGTGGGTCGCGATTCTTCTCGATCTGGAGGATGTCCAAGTGACGGGGCGTCTCGCGGCCGGGCCCTCGCGGCTCGCTCTGACGTCGCTGCGACTTTCGGCGGGCAACTTCTCGCTGGAGGGCGCCTACCGGTCGAACTCCGGCCGGCGGCACGGAGACTTCAACGCGAAGAAGGGTCCGTTGTCGATCCGGTTCACGATCCCGGGCGGTTCGTAACGGCGTTCCTCAAGGCTCCAGCTCGCGAACACGCGCCTGGCAGAGATCTGTGTTCACGGTCGCCGCAAGAGTTCCGCCGGGGAGCGAAATGCCGACCACGCAGAGGGCGATCTCGGCCCGGCGGAGCTAGGTCACGAACGATCGGTCATTTCACGATCAGATCGTTCTTGACCTTCTTGACGCCCTTCACGCCCCTGGCGAGCTCACCGGCCTTGTCCTTGGCCGCCTGAGAGTTGACGAAGCCGCTCAGCTGCACGGTGTCCTTGTAGCTCGTCACGCTGATCTGAAACGACTTGAGAAAATCATCGCTGGCGAGAGCGGTCTTGACCTCTGTCGTGATGACGGTGTTGTCGACGTACTGTCCCGTGCTCTCGTGTGTAGGGGTCGATGCGCAGCCGGCAAAGAAGGTCGTAACCAGGACCAGCGGCATCAGAGAGCGAAGGAGGACATTCAGCTTCTTCATGGCGGAGTTTCCCTTTCATTGTTTCGTTGCAAGAACGATCGCTGCGAGACGGCCGTGCCCGGACCCGTCGTCAGAAGCAGAAGAGGCTGTCTCAAGTTCCTCAGCCCCGGTGATTCAGATACCTCGCTTTCGCTGGCAAGAGGCCAGGGCGTCACAATGCTCTTCGTCCTTGGATTCGCGCTTGTTCATGACCTGGCTTCCTCCGATTCGTCCTCGTCGAACCCTGGGCCCCTCTCCAGACTGATTTGGATCTCCGATGGTTCCCGCTCTTGGACTGCAATATGTCGGCCACTTCTTTTCCCGACGTGGGGGACCCTTTTTCGAGATCGGCCCAGTGCTGCTGGTGCCCGTCGTCTTTCCGTCATAGGGCGCGGCGAACTTCAGATCGCGTCACGCCGGGCCGTGATCGGTCTATCCGTGCGGCTCTCCCTTGCCCGGCTGGTCCTTCTTCTCCTTGTTCGGGTCGTTACCCTTCTCCTTGCCGTCCGGCTTCGCCTGCTCTTGATGCTGCTGAGGCTTGGCCTGCTGCTGATGCTGCTGCGGCTTCGCCTGCTCGTGATGCTGCTCGGGCTACTCCTGCTCGTGCTGATGCGGCTAGGCCTGCTGCTGCTGATGCTGCTGCGCCTTCCCCTGCTCGTGC
>JBLMYG010000422.1:0-4147 GCA_050258155.1 Acidithiobacillales bacterium | reverse complement strand
CGGTGCCGGCGCCGCCTTCCTGACGACAGGGGAAGGGGCGGCTTCGTCGGGCACGACGACCGCGAGCGTCCGTCCCGGGTCCGCGCCCTCGTCCTCCTCCGCGTAAGAGGGGGGGACCGGGGCCTCGATCTCGGTCCTCAGGAACTCGGAGTCGCCGGGCGCCGCCGCGCCCGCCCCGGGCGCGGCCATCGCGGCGTCGATCTGGTTCAGGTACGAGCGGGCGGTGGCGTCGTGCTCGGAGTGCGCCAGGACATCGAGAAACTTCGCGCGCGCGGCCTGCAGGTTCCCGGCGTCGTACAGCTGAACCGCTTCCGACAGGAGGACGTCGACCTTTCGCGCCGTGTCGGCGAGCGCTTCTCGGGCCGCGTCGATCCTCTTCGAGGCCGCTTCGTTCGAGAGGTCGATGAGAAAGACGCGGCTCCAGAGGTCGATGGCCTCCTGGGCGTTCCCGCGCACCAGCGCGTCGTCGCCCTGCTTGAGGAACTGGGCGATCCGCGGGTCGAGCGCCGCGCCCGATGGCTCGGCGCCGGCAGCCGGCCGTGCCGGAGCAGCCGCCGAGGGAGCGGGCGGCGGGGGCGTCGCCGCCGGGCCGGCCGGAGCGGATTCCGTGGCGACGCTCAGATCGAGGTCCTGAAAGACCTCCGAGGGCGCAGAGACCGGCCGCGCGGGCGCGGCAGGCCTCGCGGCCGCCACGACCGGCGCAGGAGTGTCGGTGAGGCCGGCGAAGGACGTCTCCTTCGAGGGAGAGGGCCTGCGGGGCGCAGAGGCCGCAGCCGGCTCCCTGGAGGCGAAGTCGTCGAAGACCAGCTCGTCCAGCCCGCCCGGAGGCGTCGCGGGAGGAGGGGGCGGCGGCGGCGCCGAGAGAGCGGCATCGGCCTCGAAGGGGCCGCCCCCGGCGGGAGGTTGCGTCTCTGGGGGAGGAGGCTCCTGGAGAAAAGAGGCGAACTGCGCCAGGTCGACCCGCTTTCCCGCCGGAACCCCGCGAAGGCTCTCGAGGAGCCTGTGCGCCGGCGAGAAGCGCGAATCCATCTTCAGGATGAAGTCGCACCCGAGGAGGGCCTCCTCGTTCCGCCCGTCGCGCGCCAGCTGCAGCGTATGCCGGAACGTCTGCCGAACCTTCTCCCGGGCGTCGAGCGCGAGGGAGGGGCTGCCTTCGTATCCGTTCATCGGGAGAATGCTAACAGGGTACCATCCGGCCGAAACGGACTCTCCGATGAAGAGCCTGATCGAGTGCATCCCGAACGTCAGCGAGGGACGCCGCGAAGAGGTCGTCGCCCGTCTGGCGGACGCTGCCGTCCGGGCGGGGGCGGGGGTTCTCCTCCTCGACCGGACCTCGGACAAGGACCATAACCGCTCGGTCCTCACGTTTCTCGGCGACGGCCCCGGCCTTCTCGACGCGATGACGGTCCTCGTCGAGACGGCGCTCGCGGAGATCGACCTCCGGACGCACCGGGGCGCCCACCCGCGGATCGGAGCGGTCGACGTCGTCCCCTTCGTTCCGATCCGCGGAGCGACCACCGCGGAGTGCGTGACGCTGGCGCGAGAGCTGGGCCGCCGCCTCGCCGAGCGCTTCTCGCTCCCGGTCTATCTCTACGAAGACGCGGCGACGACTCCCGAAAGGCAGAACCTCGCCAACATCCGGAAGGGGGAATTCGAGGGGCTGGCAGCGAAGATGGCGGATCCGGCGTGGGTACCCGACTTCGGCCCCCCTTCACCCCACCCGAGCGGGGGCGCCACGGTGGTCGGCGCGCGGGCGCCTCTCATCGCCTACAACATCAACCTCGGCACCGCCGACCTCGCCGTGGCCGACCGGATCGCACGGGCCATCCGCCACCTCTCGGGGGGCTATCGCTTCGTGAAGGCGATGGGGGTGAAGCTGGAAGCGCGTGGGCAGGTCCAGGTCTCGATCAACATGACGAACTACGAGAAGACGCCGCTCCATCGCGTCTTCGAGACGGTGAGGTCCGAGGCGGAGCGCCAGGGCGTCCCGGTGGTCGGGTCGGAGATCGTCGGCCTCGTCCCCGAGGCGGCCCTCCTCGCTGCGGCGTCCCACTACCTCCGGCTCGAGGCCGATCCCGGGGGGCAGATCCTCGAGAACAAGCTCCTCGATCTCGCCTTCGCGTCGCGGGGTGAGTGACGGACCGTGTCGGGGGGCGGAACTGCGGTCAGCTCCTCTCGTCCTTCGCGCTCTCGAGCCCCCAGCCTCGCAGGCGCCGATGAAGGGTCGTCCGGTCGAGGCCCAGCCGCTCCGCGGCCCGCGAGACGTTTCCCTTCGTCTCGGCGAGGACCCTTGCCACGACGCGCCGCTCGAAGCCGTCCCGCGCGTCCGCCAGCGTCTGTCCCGGCCGGAGCGCCTCACGGTCCGCTTCGCGCCCGTCGAGGCCTTCGGCCTCGGGCGGTAGCTCGTCCGCGTCCACGGTGGGTCCCCGGCTCATCAGGACCACCCGCTCGACGAGGTTCTGGAGCTCCCGGACGTTTCCGGGCCAGCGCCGGCGGGTGAGCGCCTCGAGGGCGGCGGGGGTGAAGGTCTTCGGGCGCCGACCGCGCCGTCTCGAGAGCTGCCCGGCGAAATAGGTCACGAGAACCGGGATGTCCTCGGAACGCTCGGCGAGCGGGGGGACGCGGAGCGGGAGGACGGCGAGGCGGAAGTAGAGATCCTCGCGGAACGTGCCGGCCCGGATCATGGCCGGGAGGTCGCGGTTCGTCGCGGCGATGATCCGGACGTCGGTGGCGATCGTCTTCGCCCCGCCGACGGGCGTGATCTTCCCGTCCTGGATGGCGCGAAGGATCTTGGACTGTGTCCGCGCAGACATGTCCCCGATCTCGTCGAGGAAGAGGGTCCCGCCGTCCGCCTGCTCCCACTTCCCCTTCCGGTCGTCGAGGGCCCCGGTGAACGAGCCTTTGACGTGCCCGAAAAGCTCGCTCTCGATCAGCTCCTCCGGGATCGCCGCGCCGTTCACCTCGACGAAGGGTCCGGCCGCCCGCGGCGAGGCCCGGTGGAGGGCGAGGGCCACGAGCTCCTTCCCCACGCCGCTCTCGCCGCTGATCAGGACGCGGGCCTCGCTCGCCCCGGCGCGGCGAATCTCCTCCTTGAGGCGCGTCATGGCGGGGCCATCGCCGAGGAGCGGCTCCCCGGCGGCGCCCCGCTCCTGCAGCGTCGCCAGCTGGCGCCGGAGCGCGTCTCGCTCCTCGGCGAGGCGCCGCCGCTCGAGCGCCTTCTCGAGCGTCAGAAGGACCCGCTCGAGGGCGAGCGGCTTCTCGAGGAAGTCGTCGGCGCCCCTCTTGACGGCCTGGACGGCCGTCTCCACGGTGCCGTGGCCCGAGATCATCACGACGGGAAGGTCCGGGCGGGCGGCACGAAGACGGTCGAGGACCGAGAGCCCGTCCAGGTCGGGAAGCCAGACGTCGAGGAGGGCCGCGTCGAAGTCGCTTCCCTCCGCGAGAACCCGGGCGGCGGCCTCCTGTCCGAGCCCGACCGTCTCCACCTCGTATCCCTCGTCCGTCAGGATCTGGGAGAGGGTGCGCCGGATTCCCGGCTCGTCGTCGCAGACCAGGATCTTCATGGCGTCACGCCGCCGGCCATTCCACGACGAAGCGGCAGCCGTGCGGACGATTCTCCTCCAGCCGGATCCGTCCCGCATGCTCCGCGGCGATCCGCGCTGTGATGGCGAGGCCGAGCCCCGTTCCTTCCCCCTTCGTCGAGAAGGTCGGATCGAAGACGCGGTCGCGGTCCTCCGGCGGGATCCCCGGCCCGTCGTCGGTCACGGAGAGCGAGGCCCGCTCCCGCTCGACACGGGCTGCGATGACGACACGCCCCCCGGGCGGCGTCGCCGCGACGGCGTTGTCGACGAGGTTCACGACGGCGCGCTTGATCTGCTCCACGTCGCCGCGGACGGAGCCGAGCCCCTCCGGGACCCCGGCGGTCACCAGGACGCCCGCCTTCGTCCCCTCGTAGAGCTTCACGACCTGCCCGACGATCGCGGCGAGGTCGCAGTCGGCGACGCGCGTCTCCGGGAGCCTCGCGAACCGGTGGAACGCCTCGACGAGCGCGGCGAGCGTCCGCACCTCCTGCACGATCGTGTCGGCCCCCTCCTCCACGACCTTCCTCAGCTCGGGGTCGCAGCGGGTCGAGCCGCGCGCCTTCCGC
>JBLMYG010000421.1:0-3798 GCA_050258155.1 Acidithiobacillales bacterium | reverse complement strand
ACCGCACCTCGAAAGATCCCAGAGTCTCCCCCTGCGAGCCGGAGGAGCGGTCCTTCACGTTCACCCGGAGGGTGTAGCTCCCCTTGCTGAGGTTCTCGGGGCGGAAGGAGCAGAGGACGTTGAGCGGAGCGCCGGCCCCCGCGCGCGACAGCGCCACCTTCTTGAGCGCGGCGGGCCCCAGAGGGACGCCGCCCTTCCCGCTGATCTCGCCGCTCACGTCGACGTCGTCCCCGTCGGGTGCGTTGTAGACGAAGACGGAAAGGTCGGCCGACTCCGACGGATCGAGGACGGGCCCTGCCGACGGGATGAACGACTGCCCCTTCGAGACGAAGGGGTACGACGGCCGGCGCGGCGCGTTCGGCCGCGGCACGGCCTTGACCATGAGCCACTCTCCGGGCGAATCGTGGAAGAGCGGGGCCAGCGCGAAAAGCTGCCGGCTGTCGTGGGGCGGGACGGTCGCCGGCACGATCAGGAGGCCGCTCCTCCCCGTCTCGGCGATCCGGATCAGGATCTTCAGCCAGTACGTTCCGGGAGGGAGGAAGAGCTCGCCGTAGAACTTGATTCCGGAGGCCGCGAGCCTCGGCCCGACCCGCGCGAGGTCGAACGAAAGCGTCTGCGCCAGGAAGTCCTTGATCTTCAGCGCCTGGTTCGTCGCGTAGGCGTAGATCTCGAGGTTCAGCTTGTCCCCGACGGCGTACTTCACGAGCGGGGCGCCCGGGATCTCGAGGATGAGAGGGACGATGGCCCCCGTCCCTTTCTCGGAAAGAAGGGGGGTCGCGATGGCGCTCGCGGGAATGTCGGTCCGGGGAAGGCCGTAAGCGATCTGCTGGGCCGCCAGGAGGCGCCGCTCGACCGGGGTCAGCTTCGAGTAGGCCCTCGGCTCGTAGTAGCCAGCCCGGAAGGAAGGGTGGGCGCCGGACGCCTTCACCTTGACCTTGAGGGAATGGTACCGGCCCGGCTCCGAGAGGTCGGCCGGCGTGTAGGTCAGGAGATAGACGAGCGAGGTCTCCTCCAGGAGCCGTTCCAGCTCGTCGCCGATGTCGTTCGAGTTCTTGAAGAGCTCCCCGCCGGTCTCGGCGGCCAGGGCGTAGAGGGAGTCCCTCCCGCGCCCGCGGCTCCCGAGGTGGGCCGCTGCGGTAGTCGTGTCGTCCGGGGCGAGCCCCTCGGCGGTGATCCCCGTCGTGAGGCCCGAGACGTCCACGGAGTGAATGACGCAGTCCGTCTTCCGGAAGATCTCGAACATCTTGTCCAGGGCCCCCCGGACCTCGCTCCGCCCGTACCGGTCCTCGGAGTCGACCCTCCAGTACTCGCCGTTGATGATCTTCTCGGCCTCTTCCTGTCCTGCGTTGGGCCCCGTCATGCCGGAAAGGAGCTTCGAGTCGAAGCCCTCCGAGAAGTAGATGACGTTCTTCCTCCCCCGGACCGAGTTGAGCGTCCGGGCGAGGTCGGAGAGAAAGCGCGACAGCGACCTGATCCGTCCCTGGACGTACGTGTCGAAGACCTGCTGCTGCATGTGGGCGACCGTGGCGAGGGTATCGGCAAACTCGACGTCGCCAGGGCCCATCCGCGAGCCCAGCTGCGCCTGGGCATACGCTCCGACGCCCGGCGCTGACGTGTAGATGATGAGGGAGAGGGGGTCTGCGGTCGGCTGGGTCAGGCTCGGGAGGCCGAGGGTCGAGAGGGCCGCGGTGAGCTGGTCCCGGTCGGTCGTGAAGGAGAGGACGAGCCTCAGCCCTTTCTCGACGTCCACGGTCGCCACGGCGCCGAGGTCCCCGTTCTTCATGCCGCTCTTGACGAAGTCGATGGCGGCGCTCCGCGCCTTCGCGATGTTGATCGGCTGCGAGAAGGAGAGGTCGAAGAGAAAGAGGAAGTGCCTCTGTGCGGCGGGGGGGAGCGGGACGTCGGGTGTGACCGTCTGCCGGGCGAAGTCCGTCAGGTCGATCACCTCGAGGTCCCACGTGTCGACGCGCCGTCCCTCGTCGAAGAGCTCGAAGTCGGCCTTCGTCAGGCCGCGGAGAGGATGCCCGTCCCTCCCGGTGACCCAGACCGGCACCTCGACGAGGGTGACGTCCGTCGAGGCTTTGAGGCTCCCTTTTCGGGAGGCGCGGGAATCAGCGCCCGGTGCTGCACCGAGCGCCGGGAGGGCAAGAAGAAGAAAACAGAGCGGAGCGGCGAGAGGCCTCTGGCTTCGCAGCATCGAACACCCCCCCAAGTGCCTTAACGCTACTCCTGATCGCGGCGGGAGAAAAGGGGCGCGGCGCCTCAGGCTCTTCCCGAAAAGCGCTTGTCGGAGGGGAACTTCGCGGCGGCGGTGCGCCGGACCGACTCGGCCCCCGAGCGGTCGCCCACGACCTTGAGCGTCTTGACCGCGAGCGCGTAGGCCGCGGGCGTCGGGTTCGTGGTCACGAGGCTCTGGATGGTTCCCCTCACGTCGGCGAGGCGCCCTTCGGCGGCATAGAGCGCGGCGAGCCCGCTGTAGGCGGACAGGTTCTCGGGCACGCGGCGGATCTCCTCCTTGTATTCGGCCTCCGCCTCGGGGAACCGCTCCATCCGCCCCAGGATCTCTCCTTTCAGGGAGTGGAGACCTTCGAGGGGCATCGCTCCTTTCCTCTCCTGGAGCTGGAGGGCCTTGTCGACGAGCGACAGAGCCTTCGGAAGGTCGCCCCGGGCAACGGCGACCCTGGCGAGGACGAAGTAGGGAAATCGCTTGTGCGGGCGGGCCTTCAAGGCGGCGAGGGCGGAGGCCTCGGCCGCGGTCCAGTCCTTCCGGGCGAGGTAGACGCGGGCGAGAAGGTCCTCGGCGTCGGGGTCGCCGCGGCCCCTTGCGATCTCGGCGTTCTTCTCGGCCTCGTCGAGCTTCCCGAGCTTCAGGCAGAGGTCGGCGACGTTCAGGAAATAATGTGTGGCCCCCTCGGGCGACAGCCCGATCCCCTTCTTGAGCGCGGCGAGCGCCTCCTCGTTCCGCCCCTGCTTCTGAAGGGACTGCGAGGTGAGGTACCAGACGTCCAGCATCCGGGGGTATTTGTCGAGGAGCTTCCTGAAGACGGCGATCGCCGCGTCGTACTGCTTGGCCTGGAAGAGGCCCGACCCCTCCTTGAGGTCGCGGACGGCGAGGATGTTGTCCTTCGGGTCGGGGAGGGGGCCGCTGCCGGCCGTGGCGCCGCTGGAGAGATAGCCGAGCGAGGCGAGCTTCTTCGCCTCCTCGGCGCTCACCTCCGCCGGGGCCGTGAAGGCGGCGCGGCGCTTCTCCATCTCGATCCGGAGGGTCCGGAAGGGCGCGGGCCTCCCGCCGGCGAGGTCTTCCTTCTCCGCCGGATCCTTCGAGAGGTCGTACAGCTCCGGCCTCGGCGCCTCGATGTACTGCCACGGGCCGTCGAGGAGCGAGGCGAGGTCGCTCCAGCCGAAGTGGATCCGGGGAAAGAGCGTCTCCGCGTAGATCGTCCTCGGTGGCTTCGCTCCGGCGGCCACGTCGAGGAGGGAGGCCGTCCCGGGCGGCGCCGAAACGTCCGCGATTCCCACCGCCCGGACGATCGTCGTGAAAACGTCGCTGAGCTGGACGGGAGTCTCGACGGCGGTGCCGCCCCGCTCGCCCTTCGGGAGCTTCATCATCAGAGGCACCTGGAGCGCGAAGCGGTAGAGGAAGATGCCGTGCTCGTCCTCGCCGTGCTCGCCCAGCCCCTCGCCGTGGTCCGAGAGGACGATGACGAGGGCGCGGTCCCAGACCCCTTTCTTCTTCAGGAGGTCGAAGAAGCGGCCGACCAGCTCGTCGGACCAGGCGATCTCGCCGTCGTATTCGTG
>JBLMYG010000420.1:0-2500 GCA_050258155.1 Acidithiobacillales bacterium | reverse complement strand
GCAGCTTCACTCCCGACTTCGTCAGCATCACGTTGCCGGGTTTCAAGTCCCGGTGCACGATCCCCTGCCGGTGCGCCTTGTCCAGCGCGTCCGCGATCTCCACACCGTACTTGAGCGTCTGCTCGAGCGGCAGCGCGCCTTTGAGGAGACGCTCCGTCAGTGTCTCGCCCTCGAGGTACTCCATGACGAGGTACTCGGTCTCCGCTTCCCGGCCCACGTCGTACAAGGCGCAGATGTGCGGATGGGAGAGCTGGGAAATCGTCTTCGCCTCCCGCTCGAACCGCTGGCGAACCTCGGCCGAGGCGGAGAGATGCTCCGGCAGAACCTTCACCGCGACCGTCCTCTCCAGCCGCGTGTCGCGGGCCTTATAGACCTCTCCCATCCCACCGGCGCCAATCGGCGACTGGATCTCGTAGGGCCCGAGTTTCGTGCCGGAGGCGAGCGTCATTCAGTTCTTCGGCAGAAGCCCCATCCAGTTGACGACGACCTCGAGCGGAGGCGACCCCTGATCTGAGGGCAGACTGTCGACGAGAAAGCGGCGGCCGTCGGCGGAAACGTCGTAGACGGTGCGTTCGCCGGCCGGATGCACGGGGAAGAGCATGACCGGTGTGCCGGCCTGGAACGTTCCGCCGCCGGAGATTGGAACGCTCGCGATCTTGTTGTCGAGCGTCAGGTAGAAGAGTTCCTTCCCGTCGCGCCTCCAGGTCGGGCAGCCGCCGCCGTTCGAAGAGACCTGCCACTTGCCCCCCGGGCCCGGGAAGGCGCGGACGTAGACCTCCGATCTCCCCGACTCGTCCGACGCATACGCGAGCCATCTTCCGTCGGGTGAAAAGCGGCTCAAAAACTGCGTCGAGCCGTCGGCAACGAAGGGCGAGATCTTCTTGCCGGCCAAGTCCAGGATCCAGATCTGCTCGGTCCGGGCGCCCTTCGCTGGAATGACATAGACGGACAGGAAGCGGCCGTCGGGAGACCAGTCCTCCGGGAAGCGGGTGTCGCCCGACCCCGGCAGGAGCGGCTCTTCTTTCTGCCCGTCCAGGGCCTTGATCCACAGATCGGGGACCCCCTTCGCGCTGCGGTCGGACGCGAACGCGATTCTCGACCCGTCCGGCGACCAGATCGGGGCCAGATCATGCCCTCCGCTGAACGCGAACTTCGTCCCCGGCCCGCCGGACGCGCTGTAGATCCGCACCTCGTTGGTGTCCCGTCCCTTGTCGTGCGCGCTGGTTGCGATCCGGCGGCCGTCGGGGGACAGGCGCGGATCTCTGATCAGCCCCTGCTCTCCGACCTGACCGATCTCCCGGCCGCCGCGGTCGAGCCAGAGCAGGCGCGAGGGAACCAGGAAGGCCGGGGCCGCGGCGATGACACCGGTCTCGGATGCGGAAAACGGGAAGTAGAACTGCCAGCCGTACCTCCCTAGATCTTGGGAGATGGGCGTTGGCTCTCCCTGCGTCTCCAGTCTCGAAAGATCGAAACCCTGCGCCAGGAGCGTCCCGTCCTTGACGTACAGGAGACGGCCGAAGGCGTAATGCGCGGCCGACGCAAAGTGAACGACGGCCTTATCGGTTCTTCCGTCGAGTGATCGGACACGGATCGAGTTGGCCGGATCGTCGGCCGGCGCGCTGAGGTTTGCCGCCAGATAGAGGAAATGGCGGCCGTCCGGAAGAAAGCTCGGATAACGATGCGCCGTCTCGTGGCGAGACGCGTCGAGCTTCGTCAAGCGCGTGACGCTCCCCCCGGCGGCCGAGACGCGTGCGAGCCCGGCCGTCGGCTCGGGAGCGAAGACGATCGTCCCCTCGCGGTTCCAGGTCCCCCCGGTGCCCCGGGGCGCGTCGCAGATCGTCAGAGCGGCACCGCCGGACGAATCAATGCGCTTGAGCTTCCCGTCCGAAAAGAACGCCACAAAGTGGCTGTCGGGGGACCAAAAGGGAAAGAAGGCGTTGTCGGTGCCCGGCAGCCGCTCCGCGGAAGAGCCGTCGAGGCGTCGGATCCAGAGCGAGGGCTGCGCGCCGGGAAGACTGGCCGTGAAAGCGAGCCGGGTTCCGTCCGGCGAGACCGCAAGCTCGCCAAGGGTCAGCCGATCTGGAAGCGCGAGCGTCGACCGCACGGCGGGTAGTGGCCGCGGCGCGCGGCGGACGTACCCCATGGCGAAGAGCGCCGTGAGCACCGTCGTCAAGCCGGCGATCGCCCAGGCCAGCCTTTCCCGGCTCTTGCGCCGCGTCGCGACTCGGGCGGGCACACCCGCCTGCGAGCCTTGAGCGATCCACTTGAGCTCGCCCCCGACGTCGTGCGCCGACTGCCAGCGCTCTTCGGGATCCTTTGCGAGACAGGTCCGGACGACGCGCTCTAAGGCCGGCGGCGTCATCGACTGAATCGCCGAGATCGGCGCCGGATCTTCCTTCATGATCGACGAGATCAAAGACGCCTGGCTCGTGCCCGAGAAGGCCTTCCTCCCCGTCGCCATCTCGTAGAGAACCGCGCCGAAGGCGAAGATGTCCGTCCG
>JBLMYG010000419.1:0-2566 GCA_050258155.1 Acidithiobacillales bacterium | reverse complement strand
CAGTGCATCGGGTGCGGCTACTGCGCGACGGGCTGCCCGTTCGACGTCCCCCGCTTCTCGGCCCGGACGGGGAAGATGGCCAAGTGCACCCTCTGCGTCGACCGCGTCTCGGTGGGCCTGGAGCCCGCCTGCATCAAGGCGTGCCCGACCGGCTGTCTCCACTTCGGGACGAAGGAGGACATGGTCATCCTCGGGCGTCAGCGGGTGGATCAGCTCAGGGCCGCGGGCTTCAAGGAGGCCGCGCTCTACGATCCGGAAGGGGTCGGCGGGACGGGCGTCGTCACCGTCCTCGCGCACGGAGACCACCCCGACTGGTACGGCACCCTGCCGAGGAGCCCGAGGGTGCCGGTGGGCGTCATCTTCTGGAAGAAGTTCCTCCGGCCGATCGGCTTTTTGGCCGTGATCGGGGCCGTGATCGGAGCCTTCGGGCATCACCTTTACCACGGCAACAAGGGGCACCTCGATCCCGGTCCGAAAGACCCCGACGAGACGAAGGGCTGAGGGGAGGCGAAGATGAGCAAAGTCGTCCGCCAGATCGGTTTCGACGAGGGAGCGTACGTCGCCCGCCAGAAGGAGGACATCGTCGTGGCCGGCGAGATCGTCCGGCACCGCCTTTCCTCGCGCATCGTCCACTGGTCCGTCGCCGGCACCTTTTTCCTCTGCCTCTTCACCGGCCTCCCGGTCTGGACGCCGGTGTTCGGCTGGATGGCGCAGCTCGTCGGGGGCCTCTCCGTCTGCCGCGTCATTCACCCCTGGTTCGGCCTCGCCTTCGCCGTGGCGTCCATCGCGATGGCCCTCCAGTGGTGGAGCGAGATGGAGATGACGCCGGAGGAGCGGGGCTGGGTGGGCCCGAAGCTCTTCGAGTACCTTCGGGACGCCGCCAACCACGACCGGATCGGGAAGTACAACGGAGGCCAGAAGGTCTACTTCTACACGTCGAAGCTGGCGGCCCTCGGCCTTCTCGTCTCCGGCGTCGTCCTCTGGTTCCCGCTGACGTTCCCCTTCTGGCTCCGCGAGATCGCCGTCCTCCTCCACGACGTCACCTTCATCCTTTTCGCCGTGTCGCTCGTCTTTCACATCTATCTCGCCTCGGTCGCGGAGCCGGGGACGTTCAACTCGATGATGCGGGGCACGGTCTCGAAGGCGTGGGCGCGGATTCACCACCCGAGGTGGTACCGGCAGATCATGGGGCTCGAGAAACCCGGCTCCTGAGATGGGTGCGGCCGCCCCGGCTCCTGTTTTCGAGAAGCGGGCCGACCGCGCGCTCCTCCTGGCCCGGGACAACGCGGCCGCCGCCGAGCCGCTCCGGTTCGCGGCGGCGCTTTTCCGTCTCATGGGGCGGTTCGCCGCGGCGCTTGCCGCGCGCCACCGGGACCGGCCGCTCGCGGGCCACCCGGCGGCGGACTTCGAGCACCTGGCCGATCTTCTGCCGGGCCTTCTCGCCCTGGCCCGCACCGAGGGTCCGCCCGAGCTTGCGGAGGAGGCAGCGGCCCGGGCGGCCGACGCGCCCGAGACGGCGAAGGCGCGACTCGTCGTCTACTGGGAAGGGGGAGTCGAGTCGAGCGGCGACTATCTGTCGCGCGCTCTTCTCCGCCCATGGGGCGAGACGCTGGCCGCCGTCGCGGTGCCGCCGGGGCGCCTTCACCGGGAGGGTCATTGCCCTTTCTGCGCCGGCCGTCCGATCGTCTCCTTCAGAAGGTCGGAGCCGGAGTCGCAGGGCGGGACGAGGTATCTCGTTTGCGGGCTCTGCGGGACGGAGTGGCCGTTCGGCCGGATCCGCTGCCCGACCTGCCAGGAGGCCGATCCTCCGAAGCTCCCCGCCTTCCAGAGCGAAGCGCACAAGGGCGTCCGGATCGAGGCGTGCGACACGTGCCGGCGCTACGTGAAATCGATCGACCTGACGCTCGACATGCGTCCGATCCCCGAGGTGGACGACGTCGGCTCCATCGCGATGGACCTCTGGGCCATCGAGCAGGGGTACACGCGGTGCGAGCCGGGCTGGGCGGGGATCTGAGGCTCCGGGGCCGAGAGCGGCATCTACCTGAGGAGCTTGAAAGCGTGGACCCAGTCGTTCCGGAGGAAGCCGGGAATGCACCAGAGCATGCAGAGGGGCTCGATGGCGCGGGCCGCCTCTGCCTTTCCCATGTCGGCGGTCTCCCAGCCGAACTGGTCCAGGACGGTGGCAACCGTCTTCTTGGCGGCCTCGTCATTCCCGCAGATGAACATGGTCGGCCGGACGCCGTCGAAGCGGGGGTCCACCATGCAGGCGTTCCCGACCGAGTTGAAGGCTTTGACGAAGCGGGCAGCGGGAAACTCGCGCTGAAGGCGCTCCATCAGCGACTCGTCGAGCGACGTGAAGAACCTGAGGACGCCGTTCGCCGGCGGGGTGTCGGCGATCGGGTTCGTGGCGTCGATGACGGTCTTCCCTCGCAGGTTCTCCGCCCCGGCGGCGCGAACCGCGTCGGCGGCCGCGGTTCCTTTGACGGCCAGGACGACGACCTCGCCGAACTTCGCCGCCTCCGGGAACGAGCCGACGCGCCCCTTCCGGTTGCTTTCGCTCCAGGCG
>JBLMYG010000418.1:0-7219 GCA_050258155.1 Acidithiobacillales bacterium | reverse complement strand
GTTCGCCGTCCCGGCGAACCGCGGCACGGTCCTGCCGGTCTTCGACCGGATTCTCATCGTCGCCGGCGATGCGCAGGATCTCCTGGGCGAAGAGGCCGAGGGTCTTCAGGACGACGGTCTTTCCCCCCGCATTCGGGCCCGAAAGGAGAACGAGGCGCGTCCCCTCGGGCAGCTCGAGGTCGAGCGGGACGGCGTCCGACCCGCGCTCGTCCACGTTCTCGCCGAACACCTCCTCGCGAAGCGGCGCAAGGCGCCGGTCGAGGAGGGGGTGCCGCGCGCCCAGGAGGACGGCCCACGGCCCCGCGTCGGGAAAGACCCCGCCCGCGCGCGACGACCACTCGGCCCGCGCCTGGAACGCGTCGAGCTCCGTCAGGATGGTCACCGACCGGGTCAGGTCGGCCTTTCGCGCGGCGAAGCGCGACGTCAGGGCGGTCAGGATCCGGCGAACCTCCTCGCGCTCCTCCTCGAGCGCTTCCGTCAGCGCGTTGTTCGCCTCCACCACGGCGAGAGGCTCGACGAAGAGGGTCCGGGAGGAGCCGGATGTCTCGTGGACGATCCCGGGAAGCGCGTCCCGCCGGTCCGCGCGGACGGGGAGGCAGTAGCGCCCCCCTTTTTCCGTGACGTACACCTCCGAGAGGATCGGGGCCTGCTCACGCGCGAGTTCCTCCAGGCGCTTCACGAGGTCCCGGCGGAGCCGGAGGACGGCGGAACGGACGGAGTGAAGACGGACGCTCGCCGTGTCCTTCACCCGGCCGTCCGCCTCGAAGATCCGCTCCTTCTCACCCGCCAGCTCCGTGAAATCGGCGAGCGGAGCCAGGAGCGCCGCGAGTCCCGGGAGCGAGAGGTCCGGGACCGGCACGGCGCGGCGCGCGGCTTCCGAACGCTCGACCAGGGAGAAGAGGTCGAGGAGCTCCTCCGGCCGGAGCGCCAGGGACTTCGGACCGAGCCGGAAGAGAAGAGACGCCCCGTCGTCGAGGCCGAAGAGCGGGACCGGCGGACGGACGGCACTTCGGGCGATCAGATCCCGCGTGACGGCGCGCGACTGCTCGACTTCTTCGGGATCCCCCGACGGACGGAGTCCGTAAACGCGCTCGCGGCCGCGCTCCGAGGAACAAAAACGCCCGGCGAGCCGGAGCACGCCGGGCCAGTCGAGGTCGGAATACGATTCGGTCAGCGTCTACATCCCCGCGCGGCGCTCTTCGGCGAGCTTACGCAACATCTTCTTGCGGGCGGCGATGGCCTTGCGCTTCCGCTTGGCCGAGGGCTTCTCGTAATGCTGGCGTTTCTTGAGCTCGGAAAGGATGCCCGACTTCTCGCACTTCCGCTTGAACCGGCGAAGCGCGTTCTCGAAAGACTCGTCCTCCTTGACGACGATCAGCGGCACTCTTCTTCCCCCCTCTCCAGCTCCTGATTACCCGGTACGGTGCGGGCGTAGCCAAACCAGAAAGTTTATCGGCCATGCTCCGCCCCGTCAACGAATCCCCCCCTTCCTGCCGCCCGGGCGAGGAACTCCGGCGGGCTGCCTATAATGACGCGTTCAACCCGCCGGATCTTCCCCCGGGAGGCTCCGAGAGGAGACGCTGACACGATGCCGGCCGACCCTGCTGCCACTCGACGCCTGATCGAATCGCTCTCTACGCATCTCGAAGACCATCTCGCGACGTGGAAATCCTCCCTCGTCGACGCCCGCCGCGAGATCGAGACGCTCCTCGCCGCTCTCTCCGAGAAGATCCCGGCGCAGGCCAAGCCCCTCTTTCCCGAGGAGGTCGTCGGCGTCATGCTGGAAGAGGCGCTGCCCCCTCCGCCGCCTCCCCCGCCGCCTCCTCCTCCGGAAATCAGGGTCGTCGAGAAGGTTGTCGAGAAGGTCGTCGAGAAGATCGTCCCGGGGCCTACAGCGCCCCCCGACTGGACGCTCGTCCGCAGCGCCGTCTCCTCGATCGAGTCGGCCCGGACGCAGGTGGACGTCCTGACGCGCTTCATCTCGCAGGCGGCCGCCCACGCCTCCCGTGCCGCTCTCCTCGTTCTCCGGAACGACCGGATCACTGGGTGGAAGTCGACCGGCTTCGACGCCTCGGGCGGCCGGGACGAAACGGTCCGGTCGCTCGACCTCGGCGCCGACGACGACCCGTTCGCCGCCGAGGTGCTCCGGGCGCAGCGCTCACGCCTCGCGGAGCCGCCCGACGAGGGCTCGGCGCTTCGAAAAGCCCTCGGGGGCCGCGCCCCGACCCGCGTTCTTCTCGTTCCGATGATGATCCGCGACCGGCTGGCCGGGCTGGTCTACGCAGACGAGCTCTCCGGGGAGGAGAGCAGGCTGAACGAGGCCGCCATCGAGATCCTGACGTTCGTCACGGGTCTCGCGGTGGACCTCCTCGCGGCCCGAAAGAAGATCCCGTCGCCGACGCTGACGCCGACGGGCGACTCCATCGAGCGGTTCCGGCCGGCCGGAGCCGAGGCGCCGCCCCCGCGGCCGGCACCTTCCCTCGTCTTCGAGCCGGAGAGCGCCAAGCCGCCGGCGGTGAAGCCTCCGCACGAGACCCCTCGGGCGGCTGCGGCCGAGGTCTCGGCTCCCGTCAGCGGCCTGAGGCCGCGCGCGAAGGCGCCTGAGGAGCAGCTCCGTGCTCTCGCCGAGTCGGCGGGCCTCGCCCGGCGACCGGTGCCGCCTCTTCCCGCGGACGCAGGCGTGACGGTGGCTGTCCCCGTCGTGGCGCCGTCGCCGCCTCCCCCGGCACCATCCCCGGCTCCGGCGCAGCCTCAGGCCCCGGCCACTCCGCCGCCTGCCGCAGAGACTCCGCCCCTGGAGCCGCCGGTGACCGGGCCGCTTTCCACGCCGGCCGCTCCGCCGGCCGTGCCCGAAGCTCCGCGTCCCGCCCCGACGGCCCCCATGCCACCGGCAGCTTCAGCAATCCCGTCCCCCGTACCGCCACCGGTCCCGACACGGCCCCCCAGCTCCTTCCCGCCTCCGCTCTCGCAGACCACGACCGGCGACTTCACCAGGGCGTTCGATGCCCTGAAGGGCACGGCTCCCTCTCAGACGTCGCCCGCCGTTCCGGTCCTCTCGCACCCGCCCGCACCGGTGACACCGCCGCCCACGATTCCCGCCGTCGGGACGCGGCCGCCCTCCCCGCCGGCGACGACCGAGGTCCGCCCCATCTCCGGATTCATCCCCCGGTCGCGGCTGGCTCCCGGAGCCCTCGACAGCCCCCAGCGGCAGCGCGAGGACGCGAGACGCCTCGCCCGCCTCCTCGTTTCCGAGATCAAGCTCTACAACGAAAAGAAGGTCGACGAGGGCCGCGCCGCCGGCGACCTCTACGAGCGGCTCAAGGACGACATCGAAAGGAGCCGGCAGGTTTTCGAGGAGCGGACACCCGAGCCTCTGCGCCGGGAGACCGATTTCTTCCGTGAGGAGCTCGTCCGGATCCTGGCCGACGGGCACGCGGAAGCACTCGGCCCCACGGGCTGACGCAGCGGCCCAGACGGTGAGCCGCACGCTCCGGCGCCATCTGGCGCGCGCGCTCATTGTCTTGTGGCTCGCATCGGCGGGTCGCGGCGCCGAGGTGCCGGCAGCCCGCTTCGCCGGTCCGGACGCGCGCCTCGCCGAGGTCAGGCGCCTTCTGCGGGAAGAAGGGAGCGCCTCTGTTTCCGCGGCCGATCTCGCCGCCCCGCTCGCGGCCGGATCCGACCTCTGGGCGGTCCGCTTGCGCGTGGTCCGCGCCGTCCTGGGGTCTCCGGAGCCTCCACCGGCGATCGAAGGAGGCACCGACCTCGAGACCGCCCGGCTCGGCCTTCCAGGCCTCGGCTCCTGGGTCGGGCTGATGCGCTCGCATCCCGGCACCCTCGCACTCCTGTCGTGGGCGGCGGGTGAGCCGTTCGAGCCTCTGGCGCGTGACGCGGTCACGCACGCCTCACGGGAGGCGCGCACGGTGGCGGAGAAGCGGGCAGTGCGCGAGGCGCTGGCGAGCTGTGAGGCCCGCGCTCCGTCCGGGCCGCGCGCCTCCATCGCTCTTGCGCTCGCGAAAGCCCGGGTCGCCGCAACTCCGGTCGAGGCCCGGCGGATCCGTCTCGAACTGCTCGCGGCATGGCCCGATGCGCCGGAGCGCGCCGCCGACCTTTTCGACGCGACGGACCTCACGGAATTCAATGCGGAAGTCCGCACGGCTTCCGACGGAATCCGTGCGGCGCGGGCCCTTTCTCTCGCCCGCCGCTCTCCCCGCGAGGCGGCCAGGCTTCTGCCCCGATGTCCGGCAACCTCCGCAGCCCGTCTCGATGCCGCCGAGACGCGCCTTCTCCTGGGTGACACGAGGGACGCTCTCCGCCTCCTCCGGACCGAGCCCGCGCCGACCGGCGAGGGGGCTCTGCTGCGCGCCAAAGCCCTCGAGCTCAGCGCCGAGATGCGCGGCCTCCTTCGGCAGGCGGAGAAGCCGGCGGGGACGCGCCGTGCCGCGAAACGGCGGAAACGCCCTGTGACGACGTCGCCCCGCCCTCCGAAGCCGCTGGGCAGAGAAGCGTCCCTGCAAGCCGCCGGCCTCCGCTCCCGCGCCGCCGCTCTTCTGACACGGCCGCTCTCGGACGCCGACCGGAGGCGTCTGCTCGCCAACACCGCCCACCTCGCGCTCCGGTCCGGTGAAAGCATCGAAGCGCGCCGCCTGGTCGGGGACCTCGTGGTGATCGACCCGTCGAGCACGGTCCTCTCCGAGGCCTTCTTCCGGGAGGCGTTCGAGGCCTTCCGTGCCGGCCGATTCGACGAGGCGGCCCTATCCTTCCGCGAACAATCCACCCTTTACCGCGACGTGGACGTACGGCGCCGCGCGACCTACTGGGAGGGGCGCGCCCGGGAGAAGGCGGGGGAGGGCGCCGCCGCACGCCTTCTGTTCGCCTCACTCGTCTCGGGAACGACCCCGGACGTCTATGCCCTCTGGGCCGCCACGCTTCTCGGTGTGCCGACGGCGGAGGGACCGACCGCGGAACCGGTCGGCGGCGGTCTCGCCGGGCTCGACACGACGGTGCCCGCTTCCCCTTCGCGGGAGCTCCTCGCCTGTGGCCTCCCCGGCCTGGCCGAGGACGCCGCCGAAGCCGAAGGAACCGCCGATGGCCCCTTCCTCGCCGCTCTCGCCTCGGAGCGGGGCGACCACCGCCGCACCGCCGCCCTTCTCAAGCAGCGCTGGCCGGAGCTCGGATCGCCGGAAGAAGGAGACGTCCCGATACCGGTCCGCCGGCTCTTCTACCCCCGGTCCCGAGCGGCTCTCCTCGAGGAGATCGCCGCGACGGCCTCCGTGCCGCCGGCCCTCGTCTTCGGCCTCGTCCGGCAGGAGAGCGTCTTCACGCCGAATGTCCGCTCGAGGGCCGGCGCCGTCGGCCTCATGCAGGTGATGCCCGCGACGGGCCGCCAGCTCGAGAGGCACGGGCGGCGTTCCCCGCGTCCCGACCTTCTGGATCCCGCCGTCAACGCCCGGCTCGGCGTCGCGTATCTCCGACGGCTTCTCGACAGCTTCGAAGGCGATTCGGTTCTGGCTCTCGCCGCGTACAACGCGGGGCCTTCGCGGGTCCGCCGCTGGAGGGCGGATCTCGCATCGCTCCCGGCCGACGAGTTCCTCGAGTCGATTCCGGTCGCCGAGTCACGCCACTACATCCGGAGGATTCTCTTCTTCGAAGGGGCGTACGCCTCGCTGTACGGCCTCCCGTCGTCCGCGTCACCGCCGCCGACGCCGCGCAGCGCGCCGGCTCCCTGACGAGGGCTTCGGGTCGCTAAGAGGCGGCGCGGCGGGCGGCCGCCCGCGCGCTCCGCGGCCGGCACGAGGCGCAGAGACCCCGGATCTGGTGCGAGTGCGAGGTCGCAAGGAAGTCGTACGCCTTGCAGACGGCTTCCTGACGACGCTCGATCGCCCGGTCGACGAACTCGATCACCTTTCCGCACGCCGCGCAGATGAGGTGATCGTGGTGCTCGCCCTTTCGGAGACGTTCGTACCGGTACTTCTCCTCGTTGAGCCGGACCCGTCCCACGAGGCCGCACTCGAACAGGAGGTCGAGGCTCCGGTAAACCGTCGCCCGGCTGATCTTCGCCCCGCGCTCCCGCATTCGGAGGACCAGGTCCTCGGCGTCGAAGTGGCGGTGCGTGGAGAAGATCTCGTCGAAGAGGGCCGTCCGCTCCCGCGTCGTCTTCAGCCCCTTCCGCTTCAGAAAGTCCGAGAAGATCCGCCGTTCTTCATTGTGCGCGCTCACGACACCAGCTTATCGCAACATGGGATCAATCTCACCGAAAAACCTGAGGCGGGGCCCGGCGGGCGAGGCCGGCAGCCCTCGCGGGGACCCCCGGGGCCGGAGCCTCAGGCGGGCCGGGGAAGGGGCGGGGGAGCCTCCCAGCCTTCGGCTTCGAGGCCGAGGGCGATCAGGGCGTCCGCGAGGAGGGCCGCCCCGGTCGCCCCGGCGCCGAGCTCCTCCTCGAAGCGTGCCCGAACGGTCGCCTCACGCGCCTCGTCCCGGATCGGGCGCCCGGTCGCCCGCTTGATCTCCGCGACGGCGCGGCAGAGGGCCAGCCGCCGCGAGACCCGGCGGCTGATCTCGGCGTCCACCCGGTCGATGGCCCGGCGGACCCGCTCCACGGAGCCGCTCGGCCCCGGGAGGAAACCGAACTCGTCGAGGAGAAGCTCCAGGTCCTCCGGAAGGAGCGCCTGCGGTCCGTCGCAGAGGGCGCTCTCGGGGACGTCGTGGACCTCGATCATCAGCCCGTCGGCACCAGCGCCCCACGCGGCCCGCGCGAGCCCGGCCACGAGCTCGCGCCTTCCGGCCGCATGGGACGGGTCGGCCAGGAGCGGGAGGTGCGTCAGGCCCCGCGCCGCGATCAGGCCGCCGAGGTCGAGGGTCCCGCGCGTCGACTTCTCGAAGGTCCGGATGCCCCGCTCGCAGAGCATCACCTCGCGACATCCCCCCTCGAGCACGTACTCCGCCGCGGAGAGCCACTCTTCCACCGTCGTCCCGAAGCCTCTCTTCAGGAGGACCGGTCGTCCGGCCCGCCCCGCCTCGCGAAGGAGGTCGTAGTTCTGGCAGTTGCGGGCGCCGATCTGTAGGACGTTGGCGACCTTCGCGACCGGCTCGACCTGGGCCGGCGCCATCACCTCGGTGACGATCGGCAGCCCCACGGCGTCGCCAGCCTCCCGAAGCCACGAGAGGGCCTCGAGGCCGTGTCCCTGGAAGGCGTACGGGCTCGTCCGCGGCTTGAAGACCC
>JBLMYG010000417.1:0-8493 GCA_050258155.1 Acidithiobacillales bacterium | reverse complement strand
CGATCGTCGGCCTCGCTGACACCGCGGTCAAGGAGAGCCGGGAGCGGCTCCGGTCGGCGCTCCGGCATCTCGGATTCCCCCTTCCGGGGAAGAACGTCGTCGTGAACCTCGCGCCGGCCGACCTGCCGAAGGCCGGGACCGCGCTCGATCTCCCCGCCGCTCTCTCCATCCTGGCGGCCACTGGAGACATCCCCGCGGGGCCCCTTGCCGGTTGCACGGCCGTCGGGGAGCTCGCTCTCGACGGCACGATCCGGCCGGTTCCCGGCGTTCTCGCCGTGGCGGAGGCCTCTCGTCGGGAAGGGAGGCCGGAGCTGCTCGTCCCCGTCCAGAACGCGGCCGAAGCCGCCGCGATCGGCGACATCATCGTCCGGGCGGTTCCGCACCTCGGCGCTGCCGTCGCTCACGTCTGTGGCCGGGAGCTGCTCCCTCCCTTCGACGGCACGGCGGCCCCCGACATCGAGGCCGCCGATCCCGAGTTCGACCTCGCGGAAGTGCGGGGACAGGGCCTCGCACGACGCGCCCTCGAGATCGCCGCTGCGGGCGCCCACAACCTGCTGATGTCGGGCCCCCCCGGCGCCGGAAAGACGATGCTGGCCCGCCGCCTTCCGGGCCTTCTGCCTCCCCTAGCCCGCGAGGAGGCGCTCGAGGTGACTCGCATCTGGAGCGTGGCGGGGAGGCTGCCCGCCGGCTCGGGGCTCCTCTGGCGGCGGCCGTTCCGGTCTCCTCATCATGGAGCGTCCGCTGCGGCGCTCGCCGGGGGGGGCGTGGACCCGAAGCCGGGCGAGCTGTCGCTCGCCCATTTCGGCGTTCTCTTCCTCGACGAGCTGCCGGAATTCCGCCGTGACGCCCTCGAGGCCCTTCGCGAGCCGCTCGAGGACGGGGTCGTCTCGGTCGCTCGGGCAGCCGGCTCCCGGACGTTCCCCGCCCGATTCCTCCTCGTCGGAGCGATGAATCCGTGTCCGTGCGGCTTCCGCGCCGACCCACGGCACGCCTGTCGCTGCTCGGACCGCGACATCGGAAGATACCGGAGGAAGATCTCGGGACCGCTCCTCGACCGGATCGATCTGCACGTGGATGTCCCGGCTCTCGCCGCCGCGGATTTCGGGGCCGGGGGCGAAGGCGAGCCCTCGTCGGCCGTCCGTGCCCGTGTCGTCGCTGCGCGCCGAAGGCAGGTGGGGAGAACGGGTGACCCCCGCCTCACCAATGGGGGCCTGTCAGGCCGAGCTCTGAAGCGGTACGGCCGACTCTCGGACCCGGCGCGGCGGCTGCTCGAACGGGCCGTCGACCGTCTCGGCCTCTCCGCTCGTGCCTACCACCGGGTCGTCCGTGTTGGCCTCTCGATTGCGGACCTCGACGGAGCGGACGGCATCGGGGACGCACATGTGGCCGAGGCACTCCGGTACCGGCCCGGATCGGGCTCATCTGTGGCCTGACGCACACTTTTCGGCAGGCCAAGCGGCTTCGATTGATGCACTTGCACTTTTCAGGGCATTTTTCTTGACTCCCCCCCTCTCCTGAATAGACTCTGATCCGACCCAAGCAGAGTTTCGGTGTAGGAGGAGAGTCGCGTTTTCGTGGGTGGAGCAGAGCGAAAAGCCATGCCGCGGAGGGAACACACGATCATTTTCGTCCCGCACTCGCGGGCGAGGTTCCGGCAATTCCGTGTCTCCTCGCGGCTTCTGGCCTGCATCGCCGCCTTCGTCGTCCTCGCCGTCGCCCTCGGGGCGACGTTCTCGACCCTCTGGATCCGATCGTTCCGCCGGAACCGCGAGTTTTCCGCCATCGTCGCGCAGAACCAGGACCTCCGGTCCAGCACCCGGGACCTGAACGGGAAGCTGGAGACCCTCGAAAGGCAGTTGACGGAGTTCGAGGAAAAGACCCGGCGCCTCTCGATCGCCGCTGGCCTTTCCGCCGTGCAGGACCCGGGCACCGGCGGCGTCGGCGGCCTGTCCGCCGTCCCGCTGGACGCCACCGCGTCACTCGAGATGGGGCTCGGCGAGGCGGCCCGCCGGAGCGGCCTCGTCTCCTCGCGCCTCGACGTCGTGGAGAAGAAGCTCGCCCTCGAAGCCGACCGCCTCGCCCTCACGCCGACGCTGGTCCCTGTCGCGGGCGTCCTGACGGCGGGGTTCGGGATGCGGGACGACCCCTTCACGGGTCAGCGGGAGTTTCACACTGGCATCGACATCTCGACGCCGGCCGGCAACCGTGTCTACGCGCCGGCGGCCGGGACCGTCGTCCGCGTCGCGTGGGACAGGGGTTACGGCCGGATCGTCCAGGTGGCACACGGCTTCGGCATCACGACTCTCTTCGGACACCTCGACACGGCTCGCGTGACGGAAGGGCAGCGCGTTCATCGGGGCGATCTTCTCGCCCTCGTCGGCTCGACGGGCCGTTCCACAGGCCCGCACCTTCACTACGAGGTTCATGTGAACGGCAGGCCGGCCAACCCTCTCGACTACGTCCTGAACGCCTTTTAGCGCGTCGTCCCCGGCGGGCCTGTGTCAAGGGCGCGCTTCGCGCGCCGCGATGCGGTCAAAGACCCTTGACACAGGCCCGCCAGGCGACGGATTTTTCTTCTATCGGCGGCCGCAATTGCGGCCGCCGTATATAAGAAGAGAAATTCGCTCTGCTAACATTATGTGTGTGGGCGCGCGGGGTTCCGTGCGCCCAAGTCCTTCATGATCATCGACAAAGCCCTCTCGAAGGTTTTCGGCACGAAGCACGAGCGCGACGTCAAGGCGCTCCGGCCGCGCGTCGCGGACATCGCCGCCCTCGAGCCCGAGGTCGCTCCTCTCTCGGACGACGCCCTCCGTGACCGGCTGACCCGCATCAAGCTGCGTGTCCGGGAAGCGGCGGCGACCCTGCCCGAAGAGCTGGAGGAGCGACGCCGCCTCATCCGGGAGATCCTCGACGCCGAGCTCGTCGAGGTCTTCGCGATCGTCCGCGAGGCCGGGAAAAGGACCCTCGAGCAGCGCCACTTCGACGTCCAGATGATGGGCGGCATCGTCCTCCACGAGGGAAAGATCGCCGAGATGAGGACGGGCGAGGGGAAGACGCTGGTGGCCACCCTCCCCGTGACGCTCAACGCCCTGACGGGGCGGGGGGTCCACGTCATCACTGTGAACGACTACCTCGCGAAGCGGGACGCCGAGTGGATGGGGCAGATCTACACGTTCCTCGGCCTGACTGTCGGCTGCATCCAGCACGACATGGACGACGAAGGTCGCCGCGAGGCGTACCGCTGTGACATCACGTACGGGACGAACAACGAGTTCGGCTTCGATTACCTCCGCGACAACATGAAGTTCGAGATCGCGCAGATGGTCCAGCGGGGACACGTCTACGCGATCGTGGACGAGGTCGACTCGATCCTCATCGACGAGGCCCGGACGCCGCTCATCATCTCCGGCCCCTCCGAGGGCGACACGGACATCTACTACAAGTGCGACCGGATCATCCCGAAGCTGGTCCGCGGCGAGGAGGTGAAGGACAAGTACGGCAACAAGACGACGACGGGCGACTACCTCCTCGACGAGAAGGCGCACACCTCCTCGCTCACCGAGGAGGGCGTGACGAAGTGCGAGCGGCTCCTTTCCGTCGAGAACCTCTACGACCCGGTCAACATCGACATCCTCCACGCCTGCCAGCAGGCTCTCCGCGCCCACACGCTCTACAAGCGCGACGTCGCGTACGTCGTGAAGGACGGACAGGTCATCATCGTCGACGAGTTCACCGGACGCCTCATGCCGGGCCGGCGGTGGTCCGACGGACTCCACCAGGCCGTGGAAGCGAAGGAAGGCGTGAAGATCGAGCGGGAAAACCAGACGCTGGCCACGATCACCCTCCAGAACTACTTCAGGATGTTCGAGAAGCTCGCGGGAATGACGGGGACGGCCGACACGGAGGCGTCCGAGTTCGAGAAGATCTACAAGCTCGACGTCGTCGTCATCCCGACGAACCAGCCGATGATCCGGAAGGACGAGCACGACGTCGTCTACCGGACCGAGCGCGAGAAGTTCGAGGCCGTCGTCGAGGAGATCGTCGAGAAGCACGAGAAGGGGCAGCCGGCGCTCGTCGGAACCATCTCCATCGAGAAATCCGAGCGTCTTTCCTCGATGCTCAAGAAACGGAAGATCCCGCACGTCGTCCTGAACGCCAAGTACCACGAGCAGGAGGCGACGATCGTCGCGCAGGCCGGCCAGGTGGGCGCCGTCACGATCGCGACGAACATGGCGGGCCGCGGGACCGACATCCTGCTCGGCGGAAACCCCGAGTTCCTCGCGAAGCAGAAGGCGAAGAACGCGCCGCCGGAGGAGTACGCCGCACTTCTCGCCTCGCTGAAGAAAGAGACGTTCGAAGCGCACGACCAGGTCGTCGGTCTCGGAGGGCTGCACATCCTCGGGACCGAGCGGCACGAGTCGCGCCGGATCGACAACCAGCTCCGGGGGCGCTCCGGCCGGCAAGGGGACCCCGGCTCCTCGCGGTTCTACCTCTCCCTCGAGGACGACCTGATGCGCATCTTCGGCTCGGACCGCCTATCGGGCCTGATGAAGCGCCTCGGCATGGAGGAGGGGGTCCCGATCGAGCACCGGTGGGTGACGCGATCCATCGAGCGGGCCCAGAGCCAGGTCGAGGGGCGGAACTTCGACACCCGCAAGCACCTCCTCGAATACGACGACGTCATGAACAAGCAGCGGGAGGAGATCTACGCGCTCCGGAAAGAGATCCTCACCGGCACGCTCGGGCACGATTACATCGTCGCCCTCGCCGAGGACGTCGCCGAGGACTACGTGGACCGGCACTGCCCCGCATCCAAGGATCCGTCCGACTGGGACTGGAACGCCTTCGAGTCGATCGTCTCGGAGTCTTTCGGCTTCCGTCCCTCCGGCGGCGGCCTGACGAAGGCCGAGACGAACGCCGAGCTGAAAGAGCGCCTCCGGAAGGCGGTCTCGGAGATCTACGCAGCGAAGGAGGCCGCCATCGGGACCGCCCTCCTCCGCGAGTACGAGCGATTCTTCATGCTCCAGACGGTCGACACCTTCTGGAAGGACCACCTTCTCGCCCTCGACCACCTCAAGGAGGGGATCGGCCTCCGCGGCTACGGCCAGCGGGATCCCCTCATCGAGTACAAAAAGGAGTCGTTCCAGCTCTTCGAGGCGATGAAGGAGGGGATCGAGGAGCAGATGCTCCAATACCTCTACCGCTTCGAGGTCCGCGCCCCCGAGCCGGCGGCCGCCCGGCCGGCCGCGGTGGCCGCTGCCGAAGAAGGCTCCGGCGCCTCGAAGCGGGCGGCGGCCGACCTCTCGAAAAAGCGGAGGCAGCGGCAGAGAGACCTGACGCTTCAAGGGGCCTTCGACCCGACCTCGGGGGGGGACTTCACGGTCGGGACGGTCCGTTCGAGCGGGCCGAAGGTCGGCCGCAACGACCCCTGCCCCTGCGGCTCGGGGAAGAAGTACAAGAAGTGTCACGGCGCGCACGCAACCGAGCCCGTCGGGCCGGCCGCGTGAGCCGGCGGAGGGGCGCGCGGCCGTGACCTCCCGGCTCCGGAGGGCGCTCGACGGCACTGCGGGCGTCCTCGCGGCAGGCCTCCTCCACGTTCTCGCCCTTCTTTCCTTCCTTGCCGCCCTCGGCGCCTTCGGGCCGTGGGGCCGGACCCGCCTGTCCGTCACGGCGCTCTATCTTTCCGGAAGCACCGGCGCCGCCCTTCTCGGCTACCGGACGGCCCGGGCCCGCCGCCTCGGCTCCGCAGCTCTCGCCGGCCTCCTGGCGGCCGGCGCCCTCCGGCTGGCCATTGCCTGGGTCGCTCCTCCCACCTGGGACACCGATTCCTACTCCATCGTGGTACGGGCTCTCCGCCGGGGCGACACCGTCTACGAGGCCACCGACCGGTACAACTACAGCCCTCTCTGGTGGCACGTCCTCTCGGCCGCCGACCACGCCGCGCGAGCCGCCGGGGTCCGGCCCCTTTTCGGCTTCCGGGTCGTCGCGATGCTCGGCGACGCCCTCGTCGCCCTCGGGCTCCTTCTACACGGCCGCGTCACGGCGACGCGGCGGCGTGGCGTGGCGCGCGCGGTGATCTGGTGGACGAATCCCGTCCCGATCGCGGTCAGTGCCTTCGGCGGCCAGTTCGATGCGCTCGCCCTCGGTCTCTTCCTCCTCGCCCTCGCGGTGGCAGCCCGGGGGCGCGCTCGCCGCGAGACGCTCGTCCCGGCCCTTCTCGTCGGCTCCGCCGTCGCGGTGAAACAGGTGGTGGTCGCCTTCGTGGCGGGCTTCCTCGGCTTTTCTCGCGACGGCGGAAAGCGCCTGCGCGATGCGGTCCTCTCGGTGGCGCCGTTTCTTCTCCTCGTCGTCCCCTACTGGGTCGCGATACCGGGGCCGGTCGTCCGGAACGTCATCCGGTACGCGAGCATCCACGGTCTCTGGGGCTGGTACTACCTCCTCGGGCTTTTCGGGGGTGATCTCCCCTTCCCCCCCGTCTTCGTCTCGTATGCGGCGCTTCTCGTCGGCGGAATCCTCGCCTACCACGTCGTGCGGCGGGGCGACGACGGCCTCGCGGCCAGCCGTGCCGCGGCCCTCGTTTTCCTGGCGCTTTCGCCCGGCTTCGGCTTCCAGATGCTCCTCTGGCCCCTGGCCTTCGCGCCCGACCGGCGCGAGGCCGTTCCGGCCGCCCTCTATTCCGTCTTCGGATTGGCGGTCTGGGCCGACTTCCTCCGGGTGAACGGGGCGAATCTCCTCGCCCTCCTCCTCGCCTGGGCGGTGACCCTCTGGTGGGGCGAACGCCTCCTGCGGACGGCCCTGCGCCGCGCGGCGTCTCGTGGTATGACTTCGCATGGTGCCTGACCGCGAGATCGCGCTCGCCTTCACGTTCGACGACGTCCTGATCCTCCCCGCTCGCTCGAAGGTGCACCCCTCGGAGACCGACCTCCGGACGCGCCTGACGTCCGCGATCGGACTGAACATTCCGATCCTGTCGGCCGCCATGGACACCGTCACGGAGTCCCGCCTCGCCATCGCCATGGCCCAGAACGGCGGGCTCGGCGTCGTCCACAAGAACATGGCGATCGGCGCGCAGGCGGCCGAGGTCGACAAGGTGAAGCGTTCGGAGAGCGGGATGATCGTCGACCCGGTCACCTGCCGACCCACGCAGAAGATCGCGGAGGCCCTCGAGGTGATGGCCAATTTCCGGATCTCCGGCGTGCCGATCGTCGACGACCGCGGCAAGCTCGTCGGCATCCTGACGAACCGCGACCTCCGCTTCGAGACCCGGATGGACCTCCCGATCTCGTCGCGGATGACGAAGGAGAACCTGGTCACCTGCCCGCCGGGGACGACGCTCGAGCAGGCGAAGGAGCTCCTCCACCGGCACCGGATCGAGAAGCTCCTCGTCGTCGACCGCGGCGGAAATCTCAAGGGCCTGATCACGGTCAAGGACATCCAGAAGCAGATCAAGTACCCGCACTCCTGCAAGGACTCGCTGGGGCGTCTTCGAGTGGCGGCAGCCGTCGGGGCTTCGAAGGACCTCGTCGACCGGTCGCGGGAGCTGATCGCGGCGAAGGTGGACATCCTCGTCCTCGACTCGTCTCACGGCCATGCCGAAGGGGTCATGAACGCCCTCCGGACCCTGAAGAGGACGTTCCCTTCGACGCCCGTCATGGCGGGAAACGTCGCGACGGCCGAAGGGATCCGAGACCTGATCCGGCGCGGGGCCGACGCGGTCAAGGTCGGCATAGGGCCCGGCTCCATCTGCACCACCCGCGTCGTGACGGGAGCCGGCGTACCGCAGGTCCACGCCATCAGGGAGTGCGTTCGCGGCCGCGGTACCTCGAAGGTACCGCTCGTGTCCGACGGGGGGATCAAGTTCTCCGGCGACGTCACGAAGGCCCTGGCCTGCGGGGCCGACTCCGTGATGATCGGGAGCCTCTTCGCGGGAACCGACGAGGCGCCGGGCGAGACCATCCTCTATCAGGGGAGGACCTTCAAGGCGTACCGGGGCATGGGCTCCCTCGGCGCGATGAAGGAGGGGACCGCCGACCGCTACTTCCAGGACATGGACGACGAGCCGCAGAAGCTGGTCCCCGAGGGAATCGAGGGGATGGTCCCATACAAGGGGCCGGTCGGGACGCTCCTCACGCAGCTCACCGGCGGCGTCCGGTCGGGGATGGGGCTCGCCGGTGCCCGAAACCTTCCGGAGCTCGTCCGGAAAGCCCGGATGGTGCGGATCACCGCGGCCGGGCTCAAGGAGAGCCACGCCCACGACGTCATCATCACAAAAGAAGCTCCCAATTACAGACGGGAGGAGATCTAGCGGATTCCGATCTCCATGGCTCCCGGGACCGCGACCTGGGTCGGCGGGCCGACGAGCTTACGGACCGTTTCGTTCCAGTCTTTCTTCAGCTTCCTGAACCGGTCGCCCGTGGCGGGGCCGTCGAAGCCGGAGTGGGCCTTCACGATCCGGTGCTGCCGGTCGAGGAAGAGCGTCGTCGGATAGACGCG
>JBLMYG010000416.1:0-19421 GCA_050258155.1 Acidithiobacillales bacterium | reverse complement strand
GGCTCGACGTCTTCAGCGAGTGGAAGTCGATCTACGTCGACTACTCGGGGAAGATCCAGAAGGCGCAGATCGACGTCCCCTCCGGTGAACCCGCCGCGAAGAAGTCGACGAAATAGAGCCCCTGATTCTTCTGCTATTCGGCGGCCACATATGTGGCCGCCGACAGAAAGAACCTCGGCCTCGCTTGGCCGGTGTCAAGGGTCCGCGACCGCTGCGCGGCGTGCGCAGCACGCCCTTGACACCGGCTACGCGAGGAACAGATTTTTCTTCTATCGGCGGCTGCTGTTGCAGCCGCCGCATATAAGAAACCGCATTCCCCCGTTCCCTTATCTTTTCTTTAGCCGAGGTTCCGCGCCTTCCGGTAAGCGGGAAGAGCCGCGGCCAGGATGCGGATGGCCTCCTTCAGGTCGTCCTCCTTCAGGACATAAGCGATCCGGACCTCGTCTTTCCCGAGCCCGGGCGTGACGTAGAAGCCGCTGGCCGGCGCGACCATGACGGTCTTCCCGCCGAACGAGAACTCCGAAAGGAGCCAGGCCGCGAAGTCGTCGCTATCCGCGACGGGGAAGCGCGCGACGAAGTAGAACGCCCCTTCGGGCTTCCGGAGGAAGGCCCCGGGGACCTTCGAGAGCCCCTCGTAGAGGGTGTCGCGCCGCTTCTGGTACTCCGTCACGATGCCCCGGTAGTAATCCGGCCCCAGCTCGAGGGCGCCCGGCGCGATGAACTGGGCGAGGCCGGGGGGCGAGAGCCGTCCCTGCGCCATCCGGCTCACCGCCCCGGCGACCTCGGCATTCCGGGTGACGAGGGCCCCGAGCCGGATGCCACAGGCCGAGAAGCGCTTCGAGAGGGAGTCGACGACCACGACCTCGCCTTCGAACCCCGTCAGCGAGAGGGCGCTGACCGATTCCCGGCCGTCGTACAGGAATTCCCGGTAGACCTCGTCGCAGACGAAGAAGAGCCCGTGATCGCGGCAGAACTCCGCCACGCGGAGCAGCTCGTCCTTCGAGTAGACCGTCCCGGTCGGGTTGTTTGGGTTGCAGAGAAGGACGACCCGGGTCGCGGGCGTCCGGGCCTTCTCCCACGCTTCGCGCGCAGGAAGATGGAAGCCGTTCTCGCCCCGGGTGACGATCGGGCGAAGCGTGAGGCCCGCCATCATCGCGAAGGAGCGGTAGTTCGTGTAGAGGGGCTCGACCGTCAGAACCTCGCCCCCCGGATCCGAGCAGGCCATGAAGGCGAAGAGGATCGCCTCGCTTCCTCCTGTCGTCGCGAGGATCTCGCCCGGGGACAGGGAAATCCCCAGCCTCGCGTAGTAGGCCTGAAGGAAGCCGACGTACTCGGGTGTGCCGTTCGACGGGGAGTACGCGTAGGTCGTTTCCTGCAGCAGCGTCAGCCGCCGGCGCATCGGCTCGGGCGTCTCGAGGTCCGGCTGTCCGATGTTCAGGTGGAGGACCTTCACGCCGCGTTTCTCCGCGTCGTCGGCGAGGGGCATCAGCTTTCGGATCGGGGAAGGGGGCATGGCCTCTCCCCGGGCGGAGAGCTTCGGCATCACGGGTGTTCGGGTCGGCATGGACGCCAGATTACAACGGTGGCGCGCGACCGGTTTCGCTCGGCACGCGACTCTATAATTATGAGAGGCAGTCTCGGCACCGAGCCATGCGCTTCTCGCCTGGAACCCGGCTTGGCCCCTACGAGCTGATCGGCCTGCTCGGGGCCGGTGGTATGGGCGAGGTTTATCGTGCCCGTGACCCGCGCCTGAACCGGGACGTCGCCGTGAAGGTGCTGCCGCCCGACGTCGTGGGCGACCTGGAGCGCCTTCGGCGGTTCGAGCAGGAGGCTCGCGCGGCGGGAGCGCTGAACCACCCCAATATCCTCGTGGTCTACGACATCGGGAACCAGGACGGCGTCCCCTATGCCGTGTCGGAATTCCTGGAGGGAGAGACTGTCCGGGAGCGGCTCGGCGGCGGGGAGTTCGCCCCGCGGAAAGCGGTGGAGATCGCCATTCAGATCGCATGCGGCCTCGCCGCGGCACATGAGAAGGGCATCGTTCACCGGGACCTGAAGCCGGAGAACCTCTTCCTGACGAATGACGGCCGGCTCAAGATCCTCGACTTCGGCCTCGCCAAGCTGCGTCAGCCCGAGACAGTCCTTTCCCAGGCGGGCACGGCCACTGCGAAGAACGAGCTGCTCGGGACCGTGGGATACATGTCGCCGGAGCAGGTCAAGGGGCTAACCGTGGACACCCGCAGCGACATCTTCGCGTTCGGAGCGGTCCTCTACGAGATGCTCTCGAACCGCAGGGCCTTTCGGAAGGAGTCCGGCGCAGAGACGCTGGCCGCGATTCTGAACGAGGAGCCGCCGGATCTGTCGGCTGATGGTCCGCGCATCCCGACGTCCCTGAGTCGAATCGTCGGTCGGTGTCTGGAGAAGCGCCCCGAGGAACGATTCCAGTCTGCCCGGGACCTCGGATTCGCGCTGGACGCCCTGTCGGGGGTCTCGGAGACCGCGTCGGGACCGAAGGGACTCACCTCCAAAAAGGCCCTTTCTGGATGGCGTCGCCGTGCTGCGATGCTCGTCGGGGTCGCGGCGGTTCTGGCCGCGCTTGGATGGGGAGCCTGGCGTCTTCGAAGAACGGACTCGGCATGGAAGAACCCCCTGGAGGGGGGCCGCTTCACCCGACTCACGGATTGGGAGGGCTCGGCCCTGGATGCCGCGATCTCCCCTGACGGCAAATTCGTGGCCTTTCTCTCCGACCGCGACGGTCCCTTCGACGCGTGGGTGACCCAGATCGGCAGCGGCGAGTTTCTCAACCTGACCAAGGGCCAGTTCCCGGACCTTCTGAACGAAGAGATTCGGAACATCGGATTCTCGAGGGACGACGCCCACGTCTGGATTCGTGTGACGAGAAAGAGTCCCTTCGGCGCGCTGCGAAAGATGGACGTGTGGCTGGTTCCGACCCTCGGCGGAGTTGCCCGGCCGTTTCTGGAGGGCGCGACGTCGGCGGCCTGGTCTCCGGACCGAAAGCGGATCGTCTACCAGACGCCCGATCCCGGAGATCCCCTCTTCGTCGCGGACCGGGACGGCGGCAACATCAGAAGGATCTTCATCGAGAAGCCCGGACTCCACCATCACTATCCGACATGGTCTTCCGACGGGCGATACATCTATTTCGTCCGGGGCATCCCGACCACCTACGACATGGACATCTGGCGCGTTCCCTCGACCGGCGGGGAGGCGGAGCAGCTGACGGATCACCATGCGCTCGTGGCGTATCCAGCGTTGCTCGATGCGGAGACCCTGATCTACACGGCGACGAGCGACGCCGGTTCCGGCCTCTATGCCCTGGACCTGCGTCGGCGGCTCACGCGCCGGGTGAGCTTCGGCCTGGAGGAGTACATCTCCATCGCCACGACGGACGATGGCCGTCGCCTTGTTGCCACCGTCGCCAATCCGACCCGGAATCTCTGGACGGTGCCGATCTCGGATCACATCGCAACCGAATCGGACGCGAAGCGTTTCCCGGTGCCGGTCGTGCAGGCCATGGCTCCCCGGTTCGGACCCGATTACCTTCTCTTTCTGTCGTCGAAGGGAACCAGCTACGGGCTCTGGAGGTACAGGGACGGCTCCGCGATCGAGCTGTGGCGAGGGAGCGAGGGCGCCGTCGTCGCGGCTCCGGCCATCTCTCCGGACGGCGCGCGGATCGCCTTTCCGGTCAGGAGCGAGAACCGCTCGCGGCTCTTTGTGATGTCCGCGGATGGGATGAACGTCCACCCGATCGTGGATTCGCTCGACGTCCGCGAACCCGCGTCCTGGTCTCGGGACGGGAGGTGGATTGCGGTCTCCGTCAACGAGGGACAGGCGAACCCTCTCCTGAAGATTCCGGTCGGCGGAGGGTCTCCGGTCCGCGTGGTCGAGGGCGTCACCTACAACCCCGTCTGGTCTCCCGACGGTCGTCTCATCGTCTACTCCGAGTCGCAAGGGGGAGGGTCGTATCGGGTCAAGGCCGTTTCGGCCGAAGGACGGCCGTTCCCCCTGCCGGAGCTCTGGGTCAGGTTCGCGGGGAGCCGTTACCGTTTTCTTCCGGACGGGAAGGCACTGGTTCTTTCGATGGGCCAGGTGCGGCAGCAGAACTTCTGGCTGCTCGACCTCGACACGCGCCGAATCCGTCAACTGACGGATCTGCGCCGGGGATTCGACACGAAGAGCTTTGACATTTCCCCCGACGGCAAGCAGATCCTGTTCGATCGCTACCGCGAGAACTCCGACGTCGTCCTGATCGACCGGGATTGGCGGTAGGGCACTTCTGACGAGAGCCCGAGCTTCAGGCGACCGCCAGCCCGGCCGCCTCGAGAAGCGTCCGGATGTCGGGCGGGACGGGAGCTGTCAGCGAAAGGGGAGCGCCCGTCACCGGGTGCGTCAAGGAGAGCCGCCAGGAGTGGAGCGCCTGCCTCGGAAACGTCCGGCAGGCCTCGCGAAGCGGCTCGTCCCTGATCCCCTTCCAGCGGGACGATCCGTAGACGGGGTCACCGACGACCGGGAGGTGAATCGCCTTCAGGTGGACGCGGATCTGGTGGGTCCGCCCCGTCACGAGCGTGCACTTCAGGAGCGTGAGGCCCGAGAGAGAGCCCGAGGATTCACCGAGGATCTCGTAGAAAGTCGTCGAAGGGCGCCCTTCGGTCTTGGACGCCGCCATGCGCTTGCGGTCGGCGGGATCGCGCCGGATCTTCAGGTCGATGCGCCCCTTTCTCAGCGGCGGCTTGCCATAAACCACGGCCAGATATTCCTTTTCTAAGCTCCTCTCTTTCATCGCCTTGCCGAGCTTCGTCATCGCTTCCTCGGTCTTGGCGATGACGAGGACGCCCGAGGTGTCCTTGTCGAGACGGTGGACGAGGCCGGGGCGCTCCGCCGGGCCCGCCCACTGCCTCGATCGGAAGAGGAGGGCGTTCACCAGCGTCGAGTCCCGATGGCCGGCCGCGGGATGCACGACCAGGCCCGGGGGCTTGTCGAGGACGAGGAGATGAGGATCCTCGAAGAGGACGGTGAGAGGGATGTCCTGCGGAACGAGCGACGCGCGCGGCGCAGGCGGAGGCGGCAAGACGACGAGGATCTCGTCCCTTTCTTTCACCCTCTCAGAAGATTTCCGCGGTCTCCTCCCGTTCACGCTCACGAGTCCTGCTGCGATCCACTCCTGGATCTTCGTTCGTGTGGCCTCGGGGAGGTCCGCGAGATGACGCTGGAGAGCCTTGTCGAGCCGCACGCGGTCGTCGCCCCGGTCCGCGGTGATTCTCCGTGACCGCGCGACGGTCACGCGGGGGCGTCCGCCGTCTTCGTCCGGCCCCACCAGCCGATGCAGAGGGCCGCGGCGATCCCCACGAGCGCGATGAGCTGCGAGGTCGAGAGCGCGCCGCCGAAGACCGTGCCCCGCGGGTCGCCGCGGAAAAACTCGATCGTGAACCGGAGCAGGGCGTATGCGCCGAGATAGAGGGCGAAGGTCTGTCCCGGGCGGAGGCGCTTGCCGACCGCGAGGAGGAGGCCGCAGAGGGCGAAGAGGCCGGCCGATTCGTAGAGCTGCGTCGGGTGCAGGGGGACGTCGAGCGGTACGCCGACGTTCCGCGCGGCGACAGGGTTGGTGAAGGTGACGGCCCACGGCAGGGAGCACTCGCGCCCCCAGCAGCAGCCCGCGAGGAAGCAGCCGATCCTCCCGATCGCGTGTCCGAGCGCCGCCGCGGGCGCCGCCATGTCGGCGAAGGTCCAGAAGCCGATCCGGCGCCTCCTGAGGAGAACGACGAGGGCCGCCACGGCGCCGATGAGCCCTCCGTAGAAGACCCCCCCGGAGCGGAGGAACTCGACGAATTCAGCCCACGAACTGAGGTAGCGCGGCCCCTCGACGACGAGAAGGAGGAGCTTCGCGCCGAGAAGCCCCGAGAGAAGGAGCCAGATCCCGACGTCGGAGGCGGCGTCGGGCGAAACGCCGAACGACGGTGCGCGGCGACGCAGAAGCCAGATGGCGGCGAGAAAGGCAATGGCCAGCATCACGCCGTACGACGGGATGACGAAGGAGCCGATCCGGATCAGTTCCGGGTGCATTGCCGGGCGGCGCTCAGGCCGCGGCCTTCCCCGGCGTCCTCGCGGGCTCCTCGCCGGGGCGCCGCCAGATGTCCCAGGCCAGGAGGACGACCCCGACCGTGATCGCGCTGTCGGCCACGTTGAACGAAGGCCACTCGTGGACGCCGACGTAGAAACGGAGGAAGTCGGTGACGAAGTTGAACCGGATCCGGTCGACGAGGTTCCCCACGGCGCCGCCCGCAACGAAGGCGAGCGCCGTCTGGAGGACGGCGTCCCGCACCGAGGTGCGCCACGCGTAGACGACGACGCCGCAGAAGACGACGGCGGCGACGACCGTCAGAAAGAAAGTCCGCCCGGGCGACGCGTCGCCTCCGAAGAGGCCGAACGCCGCGCCGGTGTTCCGGACGTGCGTCAGGTCGAAAAAGCCCGGGATGACGCTGATGGTGGCGTGCAGCGGGATATTGGCGGCCACGAGGGCCTTCGTCACCTGGTCGAGCAGGATGACCGAGAGGGACAGGGAAAGATAGATGACGCGGCGGAGGAGGATTCCGCCCGGGGAAGCGCTCACGACGGCGATTGTACGGGGTCGGCCCCCCGGTTTCCGCCGATGACGTTCCGGCATCTCCGGCAGAGCGCGTCGGCCCCGACGTCGCGGCGGACCTGCCAGCAGCGGGCACACTTGGCCCCTTCGGCAGGCCGGACGTCGACGTTCAGGCCGCCGTAGACCTCGGTCCCGCCGGCGCCAGGCGCGCCGGCGGCGCGCACGACCTGCGGCACCGCGAGGAACTCCGCGAGTCTCTCTTCGGAAAGGAGAAGGATCTCCAGATCGTCGTCGAGGACGGAGCTGGCGCCGATCTCGACGGCCGCCTGGGAGGACGAGCCCACCTTGCCGTCCCGTCGGAGCGGTTCGAGCAGCGAGATGACCTTCGCCCGCAAGGCGAGGAGCCGGCCCCAGGCGTCTCTTTCCTTCGAAGGAATCTCCGGGAGCGCGACGTCCCCAAGGCACATCAGGAAAAGGGCGGAGGGATCGGCATCGTGGCCGGGGATCGCCTCCCAGATCTCCTCCGCGGTAAAGGGGCAGATCGGCGAAAGGAGGATCGCTACGGTCTCCGCCAGCCGGAGCGCGGCCGTCTGGGCGGACCGGCGGACGGGGTCGGCGGCCGCGAGGACGTAGAACGCGTCCTTCCGGACGTCGCACCAGAAGGCCGACAGGTCAACGGTCGCGAAATCGAGGAGACGACGCACGGCCGCGTGGAACTCGTAGCGTTCGTAGGCGAGCCGCGACTCTTCGAGCAGCCGCGCCGCCCTATCGAGGATGTACCGCTCGAGAGGCTCGAGCCTCTCGCGGGGCACGACGTCCCGCCCGGGGTCGAAGTCGAAGAGGTTCCCGAGGAGGAAGCGTGCCGTGTTCCGGATCTTCCGGTAGGCCTCCGCCGTCCGCGCGAGGATCTCCGCGTCGAGCGGGTCGTCGCCCCGGTAGTCGAGCGAGGCGACCCAGAGCCGGAGGACGTCGGCGCCGTGCCGTGCGGTGATGTCCTGGGGCTCGACGACGTTCCCGAGCGACTTCGACATCTTCCGCCCCTGCCCGTCCACCACGAAGCCGTGCGTGATGACGGCATCGAACGGCGCCCGCCCGTGAAGCGCGATCCCCGTCAGGAGCGAGGACTGAAACCAGCCCCGGTGCTGGTCATGCCCTTCCACGTACACGACCGGCGCGGAGACGGCGGCCGGGTCGGGCGTCCGGTCCGCGTAGGCCCCCGAGCGGAGGACGGCCTCGTGCGAGACACCGGCGTCGAACCAGACGTCGAGGATGTCGCGGAGCTTCTCGAAGTCGCGGCCGCCGCAGACGGGACACGAGGAAGAGCTGCTCAGAAAGAAAGAAGGTGGAAACGCATCGTCGTACCAGGCGTCGGCTCCATGTATCCGAAACGTCTGAAAGACCTTCTCGAAGAATTCATCTCTCGCCATCCTGTCGTCTTCGGAGATGTCCGGCGAGACCGACGGGACGTGGGAGATGACGCCCTTCCCGGCGCAGGAGAGGCACCGGAGGAACGTGATGGGGGAGCCCCAGCGGCGCTGGCGGGAGATGGTCCATTCGAGACGGTTCTCGACCATCGCCCCGATCCGGTTCTCGCCGTAGGCCGGGATCCAGGTCACGCGGCCCCGGATCTCCTCAAGCGCCTTCTCGCGGAGGGCGTGGAGGTCGATGAACCACTGGTGCGTCGCACGGAACACGAGCGGTTTCTTGCAGCGCCAGCAGTGCGGGTAGCTATGGGTCACGTCGCTCCGGCCGAGGAGCCGCGCCCCGGACGGGTCCGAGTCGAGAGCCTCGAGGACGGCGACGTTCGCGTCCTCCGCCGGGCTCTTCGGCGAGACGACCCGGAGGCCGCGCAGCGGCTCAGGTGCGTGGATGTCGTAGTGCCCGGCCTCGTCCACCGGGCAGAGGGCCGGGTCGTCCACGGGAATGCCGTGCCTGCGCACGACCTCGTAGTCCTCCCGGCCGTGGCCGGGGGCCGTGTGGACCAGGCCGGTCCCGTCCGTCGTCGAGACGAAGTCTCCGAGGAGGAAGCCGAAGCTCGTCCCGTCGAGGTCGAACGGGCGGCTATACTGGAGCTTCCCGGCAAGTTGGGCTCCGAGGCGGCGGGACCTGTTATCGCGTTCGATCGAGTCCGCAGACCATCCAAGCGCTGAAACCACCGAATCCACGAGGGGCTCTGCGACGAGAAACCAGTCGTCCGGGTTGTCGGCTGGTGACATCCTATGAATGAGAATGTATTGGACGCCCGGTCCGACCGTAATGGCCCTGTTAGCTGGCAGGGTCCAGGGAGTCGTCGTCCAGACGACGGCATATACATTCGCCTTCGAAGCGCGGCCGACCAAGTCGGCCGCGGGCCAGACCTTTCTTGCCGACCCCATCTCGATGGGCATAGCGACGTAGATCGAAGGGTCGATCTTGTCCTCGTACTCCACCTCGGCCTCTGCGAGGGCCGTGCGGCAGTTCACGCACCAGAGAACGGCCTTGAAACCGAAGGTCACGAGGCCCTTCCCCACGAACTCGCCAAAGGCCCGGGCGATCTCGGCCTGATAGGCGAAGTCCATCGTCCGGTAGGGGCGGTCCCACTCGCCGAGGACGCCGAGCCGCCGGAAGTCGGAGCGCTGGACGTCGATCCACTTCTCGGCGGAGGCGCGGCAGGCGCGCCGGACCTCGACGTCCGACATCGCCGCCTTCCGGTAGCCGAGCTCCTTGTCCACCTTCAGCTCGATCGGGAGGCCGTGGCAGTCCCAGCCGGGGAGGAACGGGGCGTCGAAGCCGGCGAGGCTCTTCGACCGGACGACGAGGTCCTTCAGAACCTTGTTCATCGCCGTCCCGAGGTGGATCTTTCCGTTGGCGTACGGGGGGCCGTCGTGGAGGAGGAAGACCGGCCGCCCCCGCCGCGCCTCGCGGATGCGGCCGTAGAGATTCCCGTCCTGCCAGCGCTTGAGCCGCTCGGGCTCGCGCTTCGGGAGGTCCCCCTTCATCGGGAACGACGTCTTCGGAAGGAGGAGGGTCGATTTCCAGTCGCTGCCGGCCATCGAGCCGGTGACGGTAACCCGCCGCCGCCGCGCGGGGCAAGGGGAGCATTGCCGGGGCTGTTCGGCCGGGAGGACACTTCGGCCTGCCATGCTTTCTTTTCAGCTTCCGGAAAACCCGCCGCGAGTCTCCGCGTGCAGCTGACCGGCGCGGCAGCGGAGCCGGGTCTCTGATGAGCCGGACGCTCACTCCATCCGAAGCGAGGGCGTTCTACGACCGCTTCGGGTCGAAGCAGGACCTCCAGCGATTCTACGAGGACCCTGCGATCGAGGTGTTGCTGTCCCGCGCGGCGTTCGAAGAGGCCGTTTCGGTGGTGGAGGTGGGATGCGGTACGGGACGTCTTGCGGAGCGGCTGCTCAGGGAGAGGCTTCCAGCTGGCGCGACATACGACGGCTTCGACATCAGCAGCACGATGGTTAACCTCGCTGAAGGGCGCCTGGCTCCGTGGGACGATCGCGCCCATGTCCACCTTACGGACGGTTCACCCAGCCTTCCGCTCGCCGACCGCAGCTGCGATCGCTTCCTTTGTGCCTACATTCTGGACCTGCTTTCGGAGGATGACATCCGTTCGGTCCTCGGGGAAGCACGGCGTGTCCTCGTCCCGGGCGGACGCCTGTGTGTGGTCACTTTGACCCATGGGCAGAGCTTGGTGTCACGGATCGTGTCTCTCGCGTGGAGGTGGGCGCACCGTCTGAACCCTCGGCTGGTGGGCGGGTGCCGCCCGCTCCGGCTCATGGAGTTCGCCGGCGCGGGCTGGCGGGTCCTTCACCGAGAGGTCGTGTGTACGATCGGCATCTGTACCGAAGTGCTCGTGGCCTCATAGCCCTGGCGTGCGCAGCATTCATCGTATCGTGATGGCGTTCGTCCAGAGGTCGTCCTTTCGGACGGCTGACCGTCCGTGTCGAGATGATTGGAAGTCGCATACCGCTGGACAAATCTCAAGAACCGACTCCTCCAAAGCTGGCCGATGAGACGCGTTGGTACACCGAGCACACGGCGCTCCTCATCAGCACGCTCAAGTGGGCCCTCCTCGGGAGCGCTGCCGGTCTCTGCGTCGGATTCGGCACGAAGGCGTTCCTCTGGTCCCTGACGGCATCCGGAGCCGCGGTCCGGCGCCTGACCCACGACGCTTTCTCCTTTTGCTGGCTCCTTCCGGTCGCCCTTCCAGCCTGTGTCTTCCTGATCCGCCGCTTTGCCCCCGAGGCCAAGGGCCACGGGACGGAGGCGGTGATCACCGCCATCCACCAAAGGTCGGGGAAAGTCAAATGGCAGGTGGCGCCGATCAAACTATTGGCGACCGTTCTCACGCTCGCGTTCGGCGGCTTCGTCGGGAAGGAAGGCCCATGCGCCCAGATCGGGGCCGCCATCACAAGTCTCTTCGCCGACATCCTCCGGCTGTCCGACGAGGACCGACGGCGTCTGGTGATCTGTGGGATCGGGGCGGGATTCTCCGCCGTGTTCGGGACCCCGATTTCGGGGGCCCTCTTCGGCATCGAGGTGCTCTACCTCGGGCGGATCGAGTAGCCGGTCCTTTTCCCCTGCCTCGTCTCCGGCATCATCTCGCACCTCGTCGCGCTGATCCTGATCGAGATGAGGAGAGGTATCGAGCGTGGACTCCGGAGGTTCGAGCACCGTCCTTACGTCGTCGCGATGTGCGGAGGGGCCTTTCTTGCCCTCTTCTACGCCGTCGTCGGCGAGAAGTATGTCGGCCTGGGAATCCCGACCATCGAAAGAGCGCTGGCCGGGACGGCGTTCCTCATCGTGGGCTACCGGAGCGTCTACGCGAGCCAGAAGCTCGGCCTGTCGAAGTCCGCCGGCCTCGAGGTCGAGCTCGGCGCGCCGGTGGGCGACCTCTCCCGCTCGGATCTCCATATCCGCCCGGGAAGCTTGACCGAAACCGCCCAGGGGCTCGACGGCAACCTCCCGGATCGCATCCAGAATCTCCGGTCTCGTCGTAAACCCGAGCCCAACGAGAAGCGGCCGGAGTCGCTCCGGCTTCGGTGGTCGTCGGCTCGACGGGCGCGACCGGTTTTGGCTTATGCGTCGAAGCCGGCGAGGCTCTTCGACCGGACGACGAAGTCCTTCAGAACCTTGTTCATCGCCGTCCCGAGGTGGATCTTCCCGTTGGCGTACGGGGGGCCGTCGTGGAGGACGAAGACCGGCCGCCCCCGCCCCGCCTCGCGGATCCGGCCGTAGAGGTTCCCGTCCTGCCAGCGCTTCAGCCGCTCGGGCCCGCGCTTCGGGAGGTCCCCTTTCATCGGAAAGGACGTCTTCGGGAGGAGGAGGGTCGAATTCCAGTCGCTGCCGGCCATTGAGCCCGCGAAGGTAACCCGCCGCCGCCGCGCGGGGCAAGGGGAGGCGTTTCTCGCCATGTACACTGCGCGCGCCATGGTGGAGGATCAGATCCGGACGGGCGTGGTCGGATGCGGATACCTCGGCCGGCATCACGCGCGGATCCTCTGCGAGCTCGAGAGCTCGGCTCCCGTCGGCTTCGTCGAGCCCGACGACGGGAGGGCCGCCGCCATCGAGGCCGCGCACGGCGCGGCGGGGCTGGTCCGGCGCGGCTCGGTCCGCGAGCTGCTCGACGCGGGGGCGACGGCCGTCGTCGTCGCCTCCCCGACGGTGACGCACGCCGAGCTCGCCGACGAGCTGCTCCGGGGGGGAGCGGACGTGATGGTCGAAAAGCCGGTCACGGCGACGCTCGCCGAGGCCGACGCGCTGGTCGCCCTTGCGCGGGAAAAAGGAAGGATTCTCCAGGTCGGGCACATCGAGCGGTTCAATCCGGCGGTGGCCGCCGTCCGGCCGCTCGTCACGGAGGTGAAGTTCATCGAGGCGCACCGGCTCGGCGTCTTCGTCTCCCGGGCCCTCGACGTGGACGTCATTCTCGACCTTCTCGTCCACGACCTCGACATCGCCCTCGACCTCGTCGGTCGCCCCGTCAGGGAGATCCGGGCCGTCGGCGTCCCGATCCTGACCCCGAAGATCGACATCGCCTCGGTCCGCCTCTCCTTCGAAGGAGGATGCGTCGCGAACCTGACGGCCTCGCGCGTCTCGCAGGAGCGGACGAGGAAGTTCCGGTTCTTCCAGCCGGACTGGTACTTCTCGATCGACACGCAGAACCGCGACGTGAACGCCTTCCGTCTCGACAGGACGGCGTTCCCCCCGCGGATCGTCGAATGGCCCGTGCCCGTTCCCGCGGCCGACCCCCTGACCTCCGAGGACCGGGCGTTCCTGACGGCCTGCCGCGAGCGGTCGGAGCCGGAGGTGACCGGGGAGGCGGGGCGGGCCGCCCTGAAGCTGGCGCTCGACATCCTGGCGGAGATCGGCCGGAACCGATGAGCGGAGGGCGCGGGCGGATCGGACTGATCGGGGGCTCGGGGCTCTACGACCTTCCCGGCCTCGTCACGACGAGCGAGGTCCGGCTGGAAACGCCCTTCGGCCACCCCTCCGACGCGTTCGCCATCGGGGAGCTCTCCGGGACCCCCGTGGCCTTCCTCGCCCGGCACGGACGGAAGCACCGGATCCTTCCGTCGGAGATCAACTTCCGCGCGAACGTCTGGGGCTTCAAGGAGCTCGGCTGCGACGCGCTGATCTCCGCGTCGGCGTGCGGATCGATGAAGGCGGAGTACCGTCCGACCGACCTCGTCCTGCCGGACCAGTTCGTCGACCGGACCCACCGGCGCGTGGCGACGTTCTTCGGCGACGGGTGCGTGGCCCACGTCTCGCTCGCCCATCCGGTCTGCCCCCACCTCGTGAGCGGGCTCCACCAGGCCGCCCGCGAGGCCGGCGCGATGGTCCACCGGGGCGGCGTCTATCTCGGGATGGAGGGGCCGCAGTTCTCGACGAAGGCGGAATCGCTCCTCTACCGGTCGTGGGGCATCGACGTGATCGGTATGACGAACGTCCAGGAGGCGAAGCTCTGCAGGGAAGCGGAGATCTGCTATGCGACGATGGCCCTCGTGACCGACTACGACTGCTGGCACGAGGAGGAGCAGGCCGTCAGCGTCGAGACGATCCTCGACGTCCTCCGGAAGAACGCCGGTACCGCCAACGCCGTCCTGGCCGCGGCGGTCCCCCGGATCGACTCTGCGCGGCGGTGCGTTTGCCGGGAGGCGCTCCGGTTCGCCGTCCTGACCCGACGCGAGGACGTCCCGGAGCCGACGCGGCGGCGCCTCTCGCTCCTGATGGAGAAATACTGGGAATGAGAGCCGGACGGATCGCGATCACCGGGTCGGTCGCCTACGACTATCTGATGACCTTCCCCGGGAAGTTCCTCGACGTCCTCGTCCCGGACCGGATGCACCGCCTCTCGGTCTCGTTCCTCGTCGACGACATGCGGCGCGTGCGGGGGGGCGTCGCCCCGAACATCGCGTACAGCCTCGCCCTTCTCGGAGAGCGGCCTCTCGTCGTGGCGGCCGGGGGGCGCGACGCGACGGAATACCGGAGATGGCTCGGGGACGCCGGCGTGGACGTCTCGGGCTTCACGATCTTCGAGGAGCTCTTCACCGCCTCGTTCTTCGTCTCTACCGACCAGGACCAGAACCAGCTCGCGACCTTCTACGCGGGCGCGATGAAGCGGGCGAAGGAGCTGACGCTCCGGAACTTCGACCCGGCCTCAATCGGCCTCGCCGTCGTCGCGCCGAACGAGCCCGAGGCGATGGACGCCTACGCGCGGGAGTGCCGGGAGCTCGGCATCCCGTTCCTGTACGACCCGAGCCAGCAGCTGGCGCGGCTCTCTTCCGAGGACCTCCTGATCGGTCTCGAAGGGGCTTCGATCCTGATCGGCAACGAGTACGAGTTCGGGATCATCGAGAAGAAGACGGGCCTCTCCGAGACGGAGATCCTCTCCCGGGTCCCCGTCGTGGTCGTGACACGGGGCGAGGAGGGCTCCACCATCGCTCTCCGGGGAGGGACGGCGGAGGCGCCGGACGGAGCCGTGACGCTCCGCATCCCGCCGGCGAAGGTCCAGTCGGGGACCCTCGACCCGACCGGCGTCGGCGACGCGTTCCGCGCGGGCCTGCTGGCGGCGCGGCGCCGGGGGATGCCGTGGGAGGTGGCGGGCCGCGCCGGGAGCGTGGCGGCTATCTTCGCTCTCGAGACGCAAGGGCCGCAGCCGGAGTGGTACAGCCGCGGCAGCTTCATCGCCCGGTACGCCGAGAACTTCGGGAGCGGCGGCATTCACGCTGCCGTGACGTCGTTCGCGCACCCCTGAGTCCCTGATAGACTCGCTTCTCACATGTCATCCGTCATCGAAGGAAACCTCACGGCAAAGGGTCGCCGGTTCGGCCTCGTGGCCGCCCGGACGAACGATCTCGTCGTCACCCGGCTTCTCGACGGGGCGGTCGACGCGCTTCGCCGCCACGGGGCCGCCGAGGAGGACATCGTCGTCGTCCGGACCCCCGGCGCGTGGGAGATTCCTCTGGCTCTCCGAGACCTCGCCCGCGTCGGGCGCTTTGACGGCCTCGTCGCCGTGGGCGCCGTCATCCGGGGGGGAACGCCTCACTTCGAGTACATCTCGGCCGAGGTGACGAAGGGGATCTTCCAGGTCTCGCTCGACGTCGACCTCCCGATCGCCCTCGGGGTCCTGACCTGCGACACCCTCGAGCAGGCGCTGGAGCGGTCCGGCGCCAAGGAGGGGAACAAGGGCTTCGAGGCGGCTCTCGCCGTCATCGAGTCGGTCGACCTCCGCACGCGGCTGAAAGGCTCCGCGGGCCGCAAGGGTCAGTAGCCCGGGCGGGCGATCCATGAGCGGTCGCCGCCGGAAGGCCCGGGAGCTGGCGCTCCAGCTCCTCTTCCAGAACGATCTCGCAGCGACCCCGCCGGAGGAGATCTTCCGGCACACCGAGGAGTACCTGTCCGCACGGCCCGAGGTACAGGAGTACGCCTCCCGGCTCGTCCTCGGCACCCTCTCCCGGCGCGCGGAGCTGGACGAGAGGCTCTCGGAGCAGTCGGAGCACTGGCGGCTCGGACGGATGCCGGCGGTGGATCGGAACCTTCTCCGTCTCGCCCTCTACGAGCTTCTCTACGAGCCGGAGACGCCGGCCGCCGTCGTCATCAACGAAGCCGTCGAGATCGCCAAGAAATTCTCGACGCCGTCCTCCGGCGCCTTCGTGAACGGGGTCCTCGACGGCATCCGCCGGTCCCGGGACTCCGGCCGGAGCGGGGGACGCGTCGTCGGGTTCTTCCTCGTCGCCGGCCTCCTTTACCGGCTCGCTGCGGCCGCGCCCCCTCCGGATCCGCACGAGGTGATGCGCTATGCGTTCTCCGGCTCCGCGCCCTGGCGCGTGGTCCGGGCCGTGGAGGCGCCGGGGTACCGCGTCGTCCTCTCCTCCCGTGATGGAAAGACCCTCCTCGCCGCGGTCGAGACGGACGTCAGCCCGCTTCGCGACACGGCGGCGTTTCCCGTGAAGAGGTCCGCACTCCCGCCCGACGTCCGGGCGATTCTGGAGGCACCGCGTCCGGCCGACCCGGAAGCCGACACCCTTGCGCGGAGTCTGACGCGCGACTGCCGGTCGGCGCTGGAGGCCGTGGAGCGGGTGATCGGCTACACGGCGCGGGAGATCCGGTACGTCCTGCCCGGCGCGTTTCCCGAGACCGCAGCCGAGACTCTCCGGTCGGGGCGCGGCTCCTGCGTGGGGAGGTCTCTCCTCGCGGAAGACCTCCTCGTCCGGGCCGGGATTCCTGCGCGGCAGGTGACGGGAGTCCTCGTCGCCACGGCTCGTGACGAGCTGACGCCGGAATCCCGCCCCGCGTGGAGCGCCGGACTTGGCGGCGTGCGCCACCGCTGGATCGAAGCGTGGATTCCGGCCATCGGATGGATCCCGTCGGACCCCGGCGGGCTGGCGAACCGCCTGACGGTCCGCCACCTGGAGCTGGAGGCGGCTCCGCAGCGGGGCTTCGGCGTCCGGCCGCTGGCCGCGGGGGGCGAGGCGGGGCACCCGACCCTTCCCGCGGCCGCCAGAGGGAGCCTTCTCGCGCGCCCGCGTGTCGCCCAGGACCCTGCCGCGCAGCGGTGAGAGGGCGGCCCGATTCGTCTACACTCGCGCTTCGCATGGGACGCGGCGATGAGATTCTCTCGATGGAGAAGAAGTGGCAGGCGCGGTGGGAGGAGGACCGGGCCGCCTTCGTCGACACGGCGGACCCGGCGCTCTCGGGGATCTACCTCCTTGTCATGCTCCCCTATCCGTCGGGGGACCGGCTGCACGTCGGCCATGCGCGAACCTACTTTCTGACGGACGCTCTTTACCGCTACCTCCGGCAGAACGGGAGGACCGTCTTCAATCCGATGGGATGGGACGCCTTCGGTCTCCCCGCCGAGAACTACGCCATCCAGCAGGGGATCCACCCGCGCACCTCGACGATCGCCAACATCGCGGCGATGAAGGAGCAGTTCCGGTCGTGGGGTGTCCTGTACGACTGGACGAAGGAAGTGGCGACGTGCGAGCCGGAGTTCTACCGGTGGAACCAGTGGCTCTTCCTGAAGATGCTCGAGAGGGGCCTGGCGGTCCGGAGGAAGGCCCCCGTGAACTGGTGCCCGTCGTGCGAGACCGTCCTCGCCAACGAGCAGGCGGAGGGGGGCGTCTGCGAGCGGTGCGAGACCCCGGTGGTCCAGAGGGAGCTGGAGCAGTGGTTCCTGAAGATCACCGACTATGCCGAGCCGCTCCTCGACGGCCTCGAGCGGCTCGACAGGTGGCCCGAGAAGGTCCGCGTCATGCAGCGGAACTGGATCGGGAGGTCCGTCGGCGCCGATCTCGACTTCGAGATCCCTTCGCTCGGCGAGCGGGTGCGCGTCTTCACGACTCGCCCCGACACGGTCTTCGGCGCGACGGCGCTCATCCTCGCGCCCGAGCACCCGCTGGTCCCGCGCCTTCTCGAAGGGCATCCCGAGAGGTCCGCCCTGGAGGCGTGGGTGAATTCCGTCCGGAACCAGCAGCGGATCGACCGGGAGGCCGAGGGAGCGGAGAAGGACGGTCGGGACACCGGACGGACCGCGGTCAATCCGTTCACGGGGGAGACGATCCCCGTCTGGCTCGCCAACTTCGTGATCGCCGGTTACGGCACGGGCGCCCTGATGGCGGTTCCCGCGCACGACACGCGCGACTGGGAGTTCGCGCTGAAGTACGGCATCCCGATCCGAAAAGTGATCGAGCCGAAGACTCACCAGGAGGAAGACGCGGGAGATTCCCTTGGAGAGAAAGAAGAAGGGACCCCTCCCGGGGATATTCTTCGAAAGAAAGAGAGAGAAGAAAAGCCCGGAGACGTTTCGGGCGGAAGTCCTCCCGAGTGTTACACGGGAGAGGGCGTGCTCGTCGCCTCGGGTCCTTTCACCGGTCTTTCGTCGGATGAGGGTCGCGACGCGATCGCCCGTGATGCGGAGCGCCGAGGCCTCGGGGGCCCGCGCGTCCAGTACCGGCTCCGGGACTGGCTCATCTCGCGCCAGCGGTACTGGGGAACGCCGATCCCGATGGTCCACTGCGACGCCTGCGGGTGGCTCCCCGTTCCCGAGAAGGACCTTCCGGTCATCCTGCCGCCGGACGCCCCCTTCACGGGGAAGGGGGGAAATCCCCTGACGAAGGTCGCGTCGTTCGTCCGGACGTCCTGCCCGTCGTGCGGGGAGCCGGCGCGCCGCGAGACCGACACGATGGACACCTTCGTCGACTCGTCGTGGTACTACCTGAGATACCTCGACCCGAGGAATGCCCGCGCGCCGTTCGACCCGGCGATCGCCGCGCGCTGGGCCCCGGTCACGCAGTACATCGGCGGGATCGAGCATGCGATCCTGCACCTCCTCTACGCGCGCTTCTTCGCGCGCGTCATGAGGGACCTCGGCCTCGTGACGTTCGAGGAGCCGTTCTCGGCTCTCTTCAACCAGGGGATGATCACGCGTCTCTCCCCCTCGGGACGCGTCGAGAAGATGTCGAAGTCGCGGGGTAACTCCGTCTCCCTCGATCCGCTCATCGCGAAGAAGGGGAGCGACGCCGTCAGAACATACGTTCTCTTCCTCGGCCCGCCCGAGAAGGACGCCGAGTGGAGCGACCAGGGGGTGGCCGGGCCCGAGCGCTTCCTCCACCGCGTCCGCTCCACCGTCGAGGTCTTTCTCGCCTCGCGAGCGGACCCGAAAGCCGAGCCGAAGGTGGCTGACACCCCGGCGGCGCGGACCCGCCACATGGCGATCCGGAGGATCACCGCCGACTTCGAGAGCTTCTCGTTCCACACCGCCGTCGCCCACCTGATGGAGTTCGCGAGCCACGTGGAGCGCCTCGTCTCGGACGCCGGCGCCGATCGCGGCGAGACGGCCTCGTCGATACGGGCCTTCCTGTCGCTTCTCCACCCCATCGCCCCGCACCTGACCGAGGAGCTGCACGGGAAGCTCGGCTTTTCGGAGAGCCTTCTCTTCGCGGGATGGCCCTCCTTCGATCCGGCCCTCGCGGTGGAGGAGCGGGCCACCGTCGTCGTGCAGGTGGCCGGGAAAGTCCGCGGGCAGGTCCAGGTGCCTCGGGGGACGGGCGAGACAGAGGTGGTCGCTGCGGCCGAGCGCGACCCCGTCATCGCGAAGTGGCTCGCGGGGAAGGCGCGCGTCCGGACCGTCTTCGTCCCCGACCGCCTCCTGAACCTCGTCGTCCGGTGAGGCGCCTTCTCGCCATCGCCGCCGCGGCGGCGTCGGCCATTTTCGCCTGCGGGTACTCTCTCGTCGGGACCGGAAAGGGGAACCTTCCGGAAGAGCTCCGGACGGTCTGGGTCCCGGCTTTCGTCAACGACACGCCGGTGGTGGGCCTGGAGCAGCGCTTCA
>JBLMYG010000415.1:0-5272 GCA_050258155.1 Acidithiobacillales bacterium | reverse complement strand
CGCGGGTCGAGCGTGGTCTCGCGGAGCTGCTGCGGCATCATCTCGCCGAGCCCCTTGAAGCGCATGATCTCCGGCTTCACGTTCTTCGGGATCTTCCCGAGGATCGCGCCCTTCTCGGCGTCGTCGAGGGCCCAGTACGTCTCCTTCGCCGCGTCGATCCGGTAGAGCGGCGGCTGGGCGAGGAAGACGTGCCCCTCCTCGATCAGCTTCGGGAGGTGCCTCCAGAAGAACGTCAGGAGGAGCGTCGAGATGTGGTGGCCGTCGGCGTCGGCGTCCATCAGGAGAAAGACCTTCCCGTACCGGAGCTTCGCCGCTTCGAAGGCGCCCCCGACGCCGCAGCCGAGGGCGGAGACGATGTCGGAGAGCTCCCGGTTCGCCGTCACCTTCGCCGAGCCCGCCTGCTCGGCGTTCAGCACCTTGCCGCGGAGGGGGAGAACCGCCTGCGTCTCGCGGTTCCGGGCCTGCTTGGCCGAGCCACCCGCCGAGTCTCCCTCCACGATGAAGAGCTCGGAGGCCGTCGGGTCGGTGGAGGCGCAGTCGGCCAGCTTCCCCGGCAGGTTGAGGCGGTGCGAGACGGCGCTCTTCCGCGTCACCTCGCGGGCGGCCGCCCGGCTCGCCTCGCGCGCCCGCGCCGCGAGGACGATCCGGCCGACGATCGCCTCGGCGAGCGTCGGGTTCTCGTTCAGCCACTTCTCGAGGGCGGGGCGGACGGTCCCGTCCACCTGCGCTGCCATCTCGGGGTTGTTCAGCCGGTCCTTCGTCTGCCCCTGGAACTGGGGATTGAGAACGTAGACGGAGAGGAGCGCGAGGATCCCCTCGCGGATGTCCTCCGCGGCGATCGTGACGCCCTTCGGGACGAGCGCGTGCGTCTCGAGGTAGTTCCTGACCGCCTTGGCGATCCCCGCGCGGAGGCCGTTCTCGTGCGTCCCCCCCGAGGGGGTCGGGACGCCGTTCACGAAGGAGCGGACGACTTCCTCGGTCGCCTCCGTCCAGACGAGGGCCAGCTCGAGGCGCGGCTCGGCCTCGCGGGCGAGGACGAACTCGGACGCCGTCGTCGGCTTCTTCCCCCCCTCCGCCACGAGCTTGATGAGGAAGTCCTGAAGCCCGCCGTCGTGCTGCAGCTCCTCTCGGAGGGGAGGCTTCTGCGTCTCGTCGACGAAGACGACCCGGAGGCCCCGGTGCAGGTACGTCTTGGCTTCCAGCAGGTCGCGGATCTCCGCCGCGTCGAAGGCGAGCGTCCCGAAGACCTCCGGGTCGGGGCGGAACCGGATCGTCGTCCCCGAGCCGCGCACCTTGTCGCCGCCCGAGATCTTTTTCAGTTTCGTGGCCGGTTTCCCGCGGGCATAGCTTTGCGTCCACTCGGCCCCGTCGCGGCGGACCGTGGCGGTCATCGTCGACGAGAGGGCGCAGACCACGGAGGAGCCGACGCCGTGGAGGCCGCCCGAGTGGAGGTAGTTCCCCTGGTCGAACTTCCCACCCGAGTGGAGCGTCGTCAGGATCAACTCGAGGGCGGGTCTTTTGTACCTTGGATGGACGTCCACGGGGATCCCGCGGCCGTTGTCCGAGATCTCGATCTCCCTTCCGTCCGCGAAGAGCCTCGCCTCGATCCGCGTCGCGTAGCCGTTGATGACCTCGTCCACGGCGTTGTCGACGATCTCGCGCGCGAGGTGATGGAGGCCGCGGGAGTCGACCCCGCCGATGAACATCCCGGGCCGCTTCCGGACCGGCTCCAGCCCCTCCAGGACGGTGATGTCGGCGGCCGTGTACTTCGTCGCCATCAGGAGGTGAAGGTAGCACGCGGCGGCGGCGCGTCAATCCAGGCCGTCCGGCAGGAGCCGCACAGTATCCTTCCCGCCACATGCCTGAAGCGCACCAGCCCGAGGCCCGCACGGCCCACGTCGAGCTATCGCGCCGGCTCGGCCTCTGGAGCGCCGTCGCCGTCGTCATCGGCTCGACGATCGGCTCCGGCATCTTCCGGTCGCCGGCCGGCATCGCCGACAAGCTCCCGGGGCCTCTTCCGATGCTGGCCGTCTGGACGGCTGGCGGCATCTTCGCCCTCTGCGGCGCCCTGACGCTGGCCGAGGTGGCGAGCGCCCTGCCGCGGACAGGCGGGATGTACGTCTTCTGCCGGGACGGCTGGGGGCGGCTGGCCGGGTTCTTGTTCGGGTGGGGACAGTTCTCCATGATCCGGGCCGCCTCACTCGGGGCCATCTCGATCACGTTCGCCGAGTACCTCTTCCGGGTTCTCGGGCTCGATCCCCAGCTCCCGTCGAACGTCCGGACGGTGCGCCTCGCCGCCGCCGCCGCCATCGCGCTCACAGCGCTCTTCAACGTTCTCGGCGTCTCGCTCTCCGCGGCAGTCAACAACCTGACCGTCCTCGCCAAGTACGGCGGCCTCGTCTTCATCGTCCTCGTCGCCTTCGCCCTCGGCCTTCCCGCCACCGGCGGGCACTTCACGCCGGCCCTGCCGGCCGGCAGCTTCACCCTCACGGCCTTCGGCCTCGCCCTCGTCTCGACGCTCTGGGCCTTCGACGGCTGGGCGGATCTCGCCTACAACGCCGGGGAGGTGAGGGACCCGGCGCGCAACCTGCCGCGTGCCCTCGTCGGCGGGACGCTTCTCGTCGTCGCGATCTACCTCGCGGCCAACCTCGCCTACCTCGCCGTCCTGCCCGTCGGCCAGATCCGGCTCTCGAAGCTCGTGGCGGCCGACGTCGCCGAGCGCGTCCTCGGAGGGTGGGGCGTGGCGTTCGTCTCGGCGACCGTGATGATCTCGACCTTCGGAACGCTCAACACCGTCCTCTTCACGAGCCCGCGTGTCTTCTTCGCGATGGCCGACGACCGGCTCTTCTTCCGCCCCGTGGCCCGCGTCCACCCCCGCTTCGGGACGCCGTGGGTCTCCATCTCGATGACCGCGGCGCTCGGGATCGTCTTCGTCCTCCTCCGCACCTTCGAGCAGCTCGCGGACGCCTTCGTCACGGCCTTCCTCCCCTTCTATGCCCTCTCCGTCGCCTCCATCTTCCGGCTCCGGAAGCGCCCCGGCTACGCGCCGTCGTTCCGTGTCCCTCTCTTCCCGTGGGTGCCGCTCCTCTTCCTCGGCTCGGTCCTGCTCCTCTTGGGGAATGCCATAGCAGATCCGTCGAGCCGCGTCAGCACGCTGGCCGTCCTCGGTGTCGTGGCCGCGGGGATCCCCGTCTACTACCTGACCGTCGGAAAGAAGGGCTGAGCCGGTCCGTCAGATGGAGGCCTCTGCGGAGCTTGAAATGCATCCGACCGGTTGACTCTTCGGGGCGCGTGATGAAGACTAAAAGAGGCCCGTCCGTTTCATGTATCCATCTTCTTCGGGAGGAGGAAGGCCGATGAAGATCCTGTTCAGGATTCTGCTCACGCTAGCCCTCGTCGTCTCGGCCACGGCGGCGTTTGCAGGGGAGACCGGCTCCATCTCCGGGGTCGTCAAGGACGGCACCGGAATGCCCGTCCCCGGCGCCACCGTGAAGGCCGTCGGGGCGCAGGCTCCCCGCACGGTCGTTTCCGTTGAAAGCGGCAGGTTCAACTTCCCGAAGCTCCTGCCGGGCAACTACGTCGTCACGGCCGAGCTGACGGGGCTCGGCACGGCGAGCCAGAAGGTGCTGGTCTCGGTCGACAGCGACTCGCAGCTCACGCTCGTCCTCGTCCAGACGGCGAAGGCCGAGATCGTCGTCACCGGCGCGGTCTCCGAGATCGACAAGAAAGCCTCCGAGGTCAACTTCAACTACACCGACAACGTCGTCAAGGACCTCCCGCTGGCGCGGACGTACGAGGGGCTCCTGAACATCGTTCCCGGCGCCGCAGCCGACACGCTCGGCACCGGCAACATCGCCGTCTCCGGCGGCACGAGGCAGGACAACAAGTACCTGCTCGACGGCGTCAACATCACGAACCCCGGCTACGGCAACCTCGGCGTCGACACGAACCAGCTCGACATCGCCGACTTCAACGTCAAGAAGGCCGGAATCTCGGCCGAGTTCGGCCGGACCGCGGGCGCCATGTTCAACGCCGTCACCCGCTCGGGGACGAACGAGCTGAACGGGAACGTCCAGTTCAACGCGTCTCCCAGCGCCTTCCAGTCGAGCAACAAGTACACGACGACACAGGACACGAGCGTCTACCGCGCGCTGGGGAACATCGGTTTCCCCATCATGAAGGACGTCCTCTTCGGCTACGCCTCGGCCAACTACCTGAACACCACGCTCAGCGGCCAGTCGAGCCAGTTCGGGACCCTGCCCGACACCAAGACGAACAACGGCGACTACTTCGGGAAGCTGACGGCCTTCGCCGGCCAGTCGCTCCTCTTCAATGCCGGTTTCCGGGCGCTGCCGATCAACGGGACCGACGAGTTCGCCTCGATCTACGACGCGCCGAGCGCCGCCTACGGAGAGAGCAACACGAACTACGTCGGGAACGTCACGGCCGACTGGTTCGCAACGAAGGATACGGTCGTCGAGGCCAAGTACATCTACTACAGGGAGAACGACCTGTCGCAGGCCGCGACGGTCGCTCCCGGGGGCGCCCCGATGACGATCGACCCGCACAACCTCGGCGCGTACGGCCAGTACGACGACCCGGCGCGCAACTACGGGAACGCCGGCGTCTACCAGTTCCTCAACTACGGCGACAAGTACACGCGGAACGAGGTCAAGGCCACGATCAGCCAGTTCCTCGATCTCGGACCGACTCAGAACCAGTTCAAGATCGGCGGCGGCTACGAGGCCGACACGATGGACACGGTGCGGGAGGGGAACGGCTGGAACCTCTTGGACACAGGCCAGAAATGCTCGGCACCCTATTGCGGCCCCACCGACCTCAGCGGCCTCGTCCGCGCCCGGTACTACACCCTCCAACCGGTGCAGTATTCCAAGGCGCGGACGTACTCGGCCTTCGCGCAGGACACGCTGACCTGGAAGAACCTCACTGCGTATCTCGGAGTCCTCTTCAACAGGGACGACTTCGCTCAGGTATGCCAACCCGGCACCACCGGATGCCCCACACAGGGCGGTGAGGCGACGCGGTACAACTTCATGACGTTCAACTGGAGCAAGGAGATCCAGCCGCGCCTCGGCCTCACCTGGAACACGAACCTGATTCCGGGCGACAAGCTCTACTCGACGTACGGCGAGTACGCCGGCGTCGACCAGAAGTCGACGGCGCGCTCCTTCGCCCCTTATCGGATCCGCCAGGACCAGGCCTACTTCGACCCCGTCACCGGCGCCTTTCTCGGGCAGCGGATTCGCGGCTC
>JBLMYG010000414.1:0-4740 GCA_050258155.1 Acidithiobacillales bacterium | reverse complement strand
TGCGGGGTCGAGAAGGTCTTGTGGAGGTTCATGTGCATGACGTCCACGCCCATCTCGGCGGGCCTCACCTTCCCGACGAAGGCGTTGTAGTTCGCGCCGTCGAGGTAGAGGTACGCCCCCTTCGCGTGGACCATCCGCGCCACCTCGAGGATCTCGTCCTCGAAGACGCCGAGGGTGTTCGGCACCGTGATCATGAGCCCGGCCGCGTCGCTGGTCAGCTTCGCGGAGAGATCGGCCAGGTCGACCGTCCCGCGTTCGTTGGAATGGACCTCGACGACCTCGTACCCGGCGAAGTGCGCGGAGGCGGGGTTCGTCCCGTGTGCCGAGTCGGGGACCAGGATGTTCTTCCTCGGGTTTCCCCGGGCCGCGTGCGCGGCCCGGATCATCAGGACGCTCGTCAGCTCCCCGTTGGCCCCGGCCGAGGGCTGCAGCGAGACGCGGGCGAAGCCGGTCAGGACCTTCAGCGCCTCTTCGAGCCGTCCCATCAGCTCGAGGTTCCCCTGCGAGAGGTGCTCCGGGGCGAGGGGGTGCGTGTCGGCGAATCCCGGGAGCCGCGCCATCTCCTCGCAGAGCCGCGGGTTGTGCTTCATCGTGCAGGAGCCGAGCGGATAGAGCGCCGTGTCGATGGAGAAGTTGAGCCGCGAGAGGCGCGTGAAATGGCGGATGACGTCCACCTCCGACGCCTCGACCTCGCCGCGGACCTCGGGCCGGTGCGCGGCGCCGTAGAGCGCGGCCGGGTCGGCGGGCGGCACGTCGAGCTGCGGGAGGAGGACCCCCCGGCGCCCCGGGTGCCTCTCGTCGAAGATCGAGGCGCTGGGGCGGCGCCGGTCGAGGGCCTCGCCCGTCGGGAGGGCGGCTTCGGTCAGAGTCGCGTGCTTGGACATGGCTCAGAAGCTCCTCAGGACGTCGAGGAATGCGTCGAGGCCGGAGCGGGGGATCCGCTCGGTGACCGCCACGAGAAGAAGGTCGTGCCGGCGCGGCTCCTCCGGGGCGAGCCGCTTCACCGGCACGCCGGCGAGGATCTTCTTCTCCTCGCCGCGGCGGAGAACCTCTTCGACCGGGGGGCCGCACTTCAGGGCGAACTCGTTGAAGGTCTTCCCGGAGAACGCCACGGAGAAGGGTCCCCGGACCGAGCGGACGCCCGCCTTGAGGTACTCGGCCTTCGAGAGGCACTGGAGCGCCGTCTCCCGGAGCCCCTGCTTTCCGAGGACCGAGAGGGTCATCGTCGCCGCGAGGGCGATGAGGCCCTGGTTCGTGCAGATGTTCGACGTCGCTTTCTCGCGGCGGATGTGCTGCTCGCGCGTCGAGAGCGTCAGGCTGAAGGCCGTCCGGCCGCTGCCGTCGGTGGTCCGGCCGATGATGCGCCCTGGGATCTGGCGCTTGTAGGCGTCCCGGCAGGCGAGGAAGCCGGCGAGCGGTCCCCCGAACGAGGGCGGCACCCCGAAGCAGGCCGCTTCCCCCGCGGCGATGTCGATTCCCTCGGCGCCCGGCCCGTCGAGAAGGGCGAGGGAGAACATCTCGCTGACGGCGCCGATCGCGAGCGCTCCCTTCGCGTGCGCCGCATCGGCGGCGGCCTGCCAGCTCTCGACGACGCCGAAGACGTTTGGCGACTGGACGCCGACGGCCATCGTCGTCTCGTCGACCGCGGCCGCGAGGGCCGCGGCGTCCGTCGCGCCGTCCGCGCCGAGGGGGACCTCCACGATCCGGAAGGGGAAGTTGGCGAGGTACGTCCGGAGGCACCGCCGGTACTCGGGGTGGACCCCCTCCGAGACGACGACGGTCGTCCTCTTCTTCGTCAGGCGCTCGGCCATCAGCACCGCCTCGACGAAGGCCGAGGCCCCCTCGTACATGGAGGCGTTCGCCACGTCCATTCCCGTCAGGATCGCCATGTGCGACTGGAACTCCCAGATCGCCGTGAGAGTCCCCTGGGAAACCTCGGGCTGGTAGGGCGTGTAGGCGGTCAGGAACTCGCCCCGGAGGAGAAGCTGCGGGACGAACGCCGGCGTGTGATGTGCGTAGAGCCCGGCGCCGAGAAACGAGGTCCACTCGGAGAGGTTCGCGTTCTTCGCGGCCATCCGCCCCATCGCGCTCCGCACCTCGATCTCCGACGCGGGGGGCGGCAGGTCCGGCGGCTCCCGGTGGTAGACCTCCTTCGGAACCGTGGCGAACAGCTCGTCCATCGAGCGGACGCCGACCGCCTCAAGAAGCGCGGCCTGCTCTTCCGGGCTGTGCGGGATGTAGCGCATCGGATCACGTCCTTTCGGACCCGGGCGGGCCCCACCTCACGGCTGACGGCGGCGCGAGGCGCCCGAGCGCGGCGCACCGCGGAAGCGGCTCAGGCCTTTCCGGCTTCCTCTTCGACGAACTTCTCGTAGTCGGCGGCTCCGAGGAGCTCGTCGAGCTCGACGTCCGACGAGACCTTGACCTTCACGAGCCAGCCGTCGCCGTGCGGGTCTTCGTTGACGGCGCCCGGGTCGCTGGCGAGGAGCTTGTTCACCTCGACGATCTCGCCCGCGACGGGGAGGAAGAGCTCCGAGACCGCCTTGACGGATTCGATCGTCCCGAACTCCTCGCCCGCGTTGAAGACCTTTCCGGTCTCGGGCAGCTCGACGAAGACGACCTCGCCGAGCTCCTTCTGGGCGTGGTCCGTGATCCCGACGACTCCGAGGTCACCGTCGATCCGGATCCACTCGTGGCTCTTCGCGTAGCGGCGGTCGTCGGGGTAGTCGGTCATCGGTCCCTCCTCGGGCCCCCTCTATTTCTTCCTTTTGTAGAAGGGGGTCTGCACGACGACGGCGGGGACGCTCCGGCCCCTCACGTCGATCGTCAGCGCCGTGCCGACCGCAGCCGACTCGGCCGGGACGTAGGCGAGGCCGATCGCCTTTCCGAGCGTCGGCGTCTGCGTCCCCGACGTCACGATCCCCGCCTTTCCGGTCGCGTCGACCGTCAGAGGATGCCCGTGGCGCGCGATGCCACGGCCCGTCACCTGGAAGCCGACGAGCTTCCGCGTCACCCCGGCGGCCTTCTGGGCCTCCAGGGCCGCGCGTCCCGTGAACTCCCCCTTCTTCATCTTGACGATCCAGGCGAGGTCGGCCTCCCAGGGGGTCGTCGTGTCGTCGATGTCGTTTCCGTAGAGCGCCATCTTCGCCTCGAGGCGAAGGGTGTCGCGCGCCCCGAGCCCGGCCGGAAGGAGGCCGTGGGGGCGGCCGGCAGCCAGGATCGCGTCCCAGATCTTCCGGGCCGCACCGGGCTCCACGTAGACCTCGAAGCCGTCCTCACCCGTATACCCCGTCCGCGAGACGATCGCCGGCACACCCAGGACCTTCCCCGGCGCCGAGTGGTAGTACTTCATCGGCTCGAGGGGGACGTCGGTCATCGGCTGGAGGATCCGGATCGACAGCGGACCCTGCAGCGAGAGCTGAGCCCACTTCGGCGACTCGTCCTCGACGGAGGCGTCCGGGCGCGCCGCGCGCTTCGCCCATGCGGCGTCCTTCGGGGAGTTCGCGGCGTTCACGACGATGAGGTAGTCGTTCGCCGCGAGACGGTACGTCAGGAGGTCGTCGACGAACGTGCCCCGCTCCGTCAGGAAGGCGGAATACTGCGCCTGTCCGTCCACGAGCGCGGACGCGTCGTTGCACGTCAGCGACTGGACGGCGGCGAGGGCACCGGGTCCCTTCACACGGATCTCGCCCATGTGCGAGACGTCGAAGAGCCCCGCGCGCTCGCGGACGGCGCGATGCTCCTCCGCGAGCCCCGAGTACTCGACGGGCATCTCCCACCCCCCGAACGAGACGATTTTTCCTCCGAGGGCCTTGTGGGCGTCGAAGAGCGGAGTCCGCTTGAGCGGCGTTTCGGAGGGAGCTCCCATCTCGAGGTCGGGCGAACGATAGGACGGCGCTTTCCCGGCGTCAACAGCCGGAACGGGATAATCCCGGCCGTGACGGCGAACCTCCACGACGACGTCTCCCGCCTCGCCGCCGGCCGGGTCCTAAGGCCGCTGATGGCAGGAGATGCGCTCCGCGACGCCGGAGAGGCCCGGAGGACGGTCCACCTCGTCCTCGCTGGAGGGTTTCGGCTGGCAGCCGAGACGCCTTTCGGCCCGCACACCGTCGGAGAGATCCCGGCCCCCGTGCTCTTCGACCTCCGGTCCGCCGTCGGCGGCGCCGAGGGCGTCTGCCGGGCGGAACCCTTTCCGGGCAGCTCCGCTGCAATCATTCCCGTGGAGGAGGCGCGTCGTCTGCTCGTCTCGGCCGACCCCGACGGCTCGGCTTTTCGCCGCGTCGCCCTCTCCAGCCTGACGTCGGCCCTCCGGACGACCCTGGGCTCGCTGGCGTCCTTCTTCGATCCGCCGTCCGGAGCCGCGGCAGCACCCGAGCCGGCCCTCCCGCCGCCCGCCGTGGAGGGGCCGGTCGATCCCGAGACAGCCCGAGAGCTTCTCGACGCGGCCGGGCTGGACCCTTCCCTTCTCCCCCGCCTCGGCCTCGTGGCGCGGGAAGTGCAGCCCGGAGCCACGCTCTTCGCAGAGGGCGAGACAGGGAAAGAGGCGGCGATCGTCGCGAAAGGTCGCCTCCGCGTTTCGCTCACGATTCCGGGAGCCGGCGAGGAGGCCCTCGCCTTCCTCGGCCCCGGAGAGATCGTCGGCGAGATGTCCCTCCTCGACGACGCCCCCCGATCGGCGAGCGTTTTCTCCCATAACGGCCCGGCGACCGTCTACGTCCTCACCCGCGACGTCTTCCGGCA
>JBLMYG010000413.1:0-3997 GCA_050258155.1 Acidithiobacillales bacterium | reverse complement strand
AGGCCATGGAGGTCGCCTCCGTCTGCCAGCGCCTGAAGACCCCGTACCTGGTCGACCACCCGTCCGCCGACATGATCACCGCCAAGGGATTCGAGTGGGTCTTCCGGAACAACCCGACCGGCTCGATCTACCCGTCGGCGTTCTCGGACTTCATCTCGAACTACCCGGGCGCGATGCCGAAGTCGGCGGCCGTCATCTACGACAACACGCTCTTCGGAAAGACGATCGGCGGCGCGGCCATCAAGATCCTGAAGTCGAAGAACGTCCCCGTCGTGGCCGACGAGGCCTATCCGGTCAACACGCTCGACTTCAAGCCGATCATGACGAAGGTGAAGGGGACGAATCCGGACTACGTCCTGATGGTGGCCGTGGCCACGACGGACGCCATCCTCCTCACCCGCCACGCCAAGGAGATGGGGCTCACCCCACGCGCTTTCGTCGGCTTCGGCGGCGGCTTCGGCGTCGCCGATTTCGCCTCGCAGCTCGGCCCCCAGGCCGAGAACGTCTTCTCCTCGGCCGCCTGGTCCGGGAACCCGAACGACCCGAAGACCAAAGCCTTCTACGAGAAGTTCCACACAAAGTACAACATCTGGCCGCACGAGCACGAGGTGGAGGGGTACTCGGCCATCTACATCCTGGCCGATGCGATCAAGCGGGCGAAGCTGTCCGGGAATCTCGACGCCGACCGCGACGCGATCCGGAAGGCGCTTCTCGCCACCGACATGACGACCGTCTTCGGCAAGGTGAAGTTCGGAAACTGGACCGGCCCGATGGGCGACGCTTACACGAACCAGAACATCTACTCGCCGGGGCAGACGGTCATGGCCCAGTGGAGAGGCGGCCAGCTCCTGAACGTCTGGCCGAAGTCTTACGCCGAGACGACGCTCGTCTTTCCGGAGCCGGTGAAGAAGTAGCGGCCGGGCCGGCCGGCTTCCGGCGGGAAGAGCCGGCGATCCTGACCTCATGGAGACGTTTGCCCAGAGCCTCGTGAGCGGGGTCCTGACGGGGGCCCTCTACGCCATGATCGGCATCGGCCTCACCGTCGTCTTCGGGGTGATGCGGATCATCAACCTCGCCCACGGCGAAATGGTGATGCTGGGGATGTTCGGGGCCTTCTGGGGCCTGACGCTCTGGAAGCTCGACCCCTTCGTGTCGATCCTCCTCTGGGCCCCTCTCATGTTTCTTCTCGGGATGATCCTCTACCGGTTCCTTCTCCGGAAGATCATCCCCGGAGGCGAGCTGAACACGCTCCTCTACACGGCGGGCCTGTCGCTCCTCATCGCCAACCTGGCCCTCTTCGCCTGGACCGGCGACTACCGGACGATCTCCCTCTCGTACGGGATGACGCCGCTCCGGCCGCTCGGAATCGCCATCGCGGTCCCCCTCGCCGTCGCATTCGGTCTGGCGATCCTCATCACCGTGGCCCTCTGGCTCTTCCTGTCGCGGACCAACCTGGGGCGGGCCATCCGGGCCACGAGCCAGAGCGCCGAGGCGGCCGTTTTGATGGGGATCGACGTGGAGCGCGTGGCGATGGTCACGTTCGGTCTGGGGACGGCTCTGGCCGGCGCCGCGGGCGTCCTGCTGGCCCCGTCGCTCTATCTCTACCCGACGGTGGGCGAGCTTCTCATCGTCAAGTGCTTCGTCATCGTCGTCCTGGGGGGCCTCGGCTCCGTCCCCGGAGCCATCGCGGGCGGGATCCTCCTCGGCGTCGTCGAGTCGCTGGGCGCGGTCTACGTCTCCAGCACCTACAAGGACGGGATCGGCTTCGTTCTCTTTCTGGCCGTTCTCCTCTACCGGCCGTCGGGTCTTTTCGGGACGGGAAAGTGACGCGAAATCTCGCCGCCGCGCTTCTCGGCGTGGCCGTTCTGGTGGCCATTCCCCTGACCGTCCGGAACTCCTTCTTCCTCCACGTCTGCATCCTCGTCCTGATGTGGACGCTCCTCGGCGCAGCCTGGAACGTCCTCGGCGGCTTCGCCGGGCAGGTCTCGTTCGGGCACGCTGCGCTCTTCGCGGTGGGCGCCTACACGACGACCATCCTCTACCTGAAGGCGGGGGTGGCCCCGTGGTGGGGGATTCCCCTCGGCGGCCTCGCGGCGGCCCTCGTCTCGGTCCCCATCGGCTTTCTCTGTTTCCGGCTTCGCGGCCCTTACTTCGCCCTCGCCACCCTGGCGGTGGCGGAGATCGTGAAGCTCGTGGCATTGAATTGGGAATCGGTCACGGCAGGGCCCGTCGGTTACCTCATCACGACGCTTCCTCCGGTCCGTCTTTTCGGCCTTTCAGTGAACTGGGAAGGGAAGCCCCCCTTCTACGCGGCGGCCGCGCTTCTCGCGGTCGTGGGCCTTCTCCTGACCGGTTGGCTGCGCCGCTCCCGGCTGGGCGCGTACCTGGTCGCCATCCGCGAGAACGAAGACGCCGCCGAGGCGGTGGGAATCGACACGGTCCGCGCCAAGGTCGTCACGCTGGCGCTATCGGCCTTTCTCGCCGGCATGGGGGGCGGCTTCTACGCTTTCTACTTTCGGTACATCGACCCCGACGCCGTCGCCGGCATCGGCCTCTCGATGGAGATGGTCTTCATCGCGGTCGTGGGGGGACTCGGTACGATCGGCGGCCCGCTGATCGGGGCTGCCTTCCTGACGGCGGTCGCCGAGCTGGTGAGGGATCGCTTCCAGATGGGCCACCTGATCGTCTATGGCCTCTTCATGATGCTGGTCATCCGGTTCATGCCGGAAGGAATCTGGGGCCGCCTCCGCCGGCTCGCCGCAGGACTGAAGGCGGGGGCCTGACGTGGCGCTTCTCGAGATTCAGGGCTTGTCGCGCCACTTCGGCGGTGTCCTCGCCGTGTCGGACCTCTCCTTCTCGGTGAACGAGGGTGAGATCCTGGGGCTCATCGGGCCGAACGGCTCCGGCAAGACGACGGTGTTCAACCTCGTCACCGGCTTCATCCGCCCCCACGGCGGAGCGATCCGCCTCGACGGGCGAAGCCTCGTCAGGATGCGGCCCCACGCCGTGGCCCGGCGGGGAGTCGCCCGGACGTTCCAGATCGTCCAGCCTTTCCCCGGCCTTTCGGCTCTCGAGAACGCGACGCTCGCCGCCTTTCTTCGCCACCGGACCCGAAGAGACGCCGAGGCGGCCGCCACGGCGGAGCTCTCGCGCGTCGGCCTCGCCGACCGGCTGCACGAGATTGCGAGCCGCTTGACGCTGATGGACCAGAAGCGCCTCGAACTGGCCAAGGCGCTGGCCACGAGGCCCCGGCTGTTGCTGTTGGACGAGCCGATGGGGGGCCTGAACGCCACCGAGGTCGACGTGGCCTCGGAACTCGTGAAGGGGATCCGGGCGTCGGGCGTGACGATCGTCCTCGTCGAGCATGTCATGAAGGCGATCATGCGGATCAGCGACCGCGTGGTCGTGATCAACCAGGGGGAGAAGATCGCCGAGGGGCTTCCGGCGCGCGTCGTGGAGGAACCCGCGGTCCTGGCCGCCTACTTCGGGAAGCGGGTGGCGTGATGCTGCACGTCGAGGGGCTGAGGGTGAGCTACGGGCAGGTGACCGCCCTCTGGGACGTCGGCTTCGACGTTTCGCCCGGCGAGATCGTGGCGCTGGTCGGCGCGAACGGCGCCGGGAAAACGACGACACTGAAGGCCCTCTCGGGGCTCCTCAGGCCAGAGTCCGGAACGATCCGGCTGGACGGAGATCCGCTGGAGAGCCGCACGACGATGGAGATCGTCGAGCGGGGCGTCATCCACGTTCCCGAGGGGAGAAAGCTCTTCCCCGAGATGACGGTGCGCGACAACCTGCTCCTCGGGGGCTTCCACGCCTCGGCGCGGTCCCGTCAGGCGGAGCGGCTGGAGAAGGTCTTTTCGATCTTCCCGAAGCTTCGCGAGCGGCAGGGCCAGATGGCCGGGACCCTTTCCGGAGGCGAGCAGCAGATGGTCGCCATCGGTCGCGGCCTGATGGCGGGGCCGCGAATCCTGATGCTCGACGAGCCGAGCCTGGGGCT
>JBLMYG010000412.1:0-7488 GCA_050258155.1 Acidithiobacillales bacterium | reverse complement strand
GCAACCGGAATCGCGCGAACGACTCCGCCGGTGGGGGAACCGCGATGCGGTGATCACCGCCTGCCGCCTTCTCGACGGGTCGGGTGCCGAGCGCTACGCCTTCCGGTCGGGAGAAAGCGTGACGATCGAGATCGAGGCGACCCCTTCGCGCCCCCTTCTCGACTTCGTCATCGGGATCGGGGTCTTCACGCCCGAGGACGTCTGCGTCCACGGCTCGAACACCGAGGTGGACGGGTTCTCCCCGGAGCGGTTCGAGGAGCCGGGAATCGTCCGCGTCACCTGGCCCCGGTGCGATCTCGGGGGCGGCACGTACCTCCTTGACGTGGCGATCCACTCCCGCCGCGGGACGCCGTACGACTACTGGCGGGGGGCGTGCCGGTTCCACGTCGATTCTCCGGTCCAGGACACCGGCCTCTGGCGGCCCGAGCGGTGCTGGAGCTTCGGAGGCGGGGTCCGCCTGAGGGCCCCGAGCACGCAGGGGCCGGGTCCTGACGCCCCCTAGAATCCGGCCATGAGCGAACTCATGGCCCGCGGCCACCGCGGGCTGCTCATCCTCTTCGCGCTGACGGTTCTCCTGACGCCCCTCCAGTTCGGGCGGACACCCCTTTTCGAGCCGGACGAAGGGCGGTACGCGGAGATCCCGCGCGAGATGCTGGCGAGCGGCGACTTCATCACGCCGCACCTCGACGGCGTCCTCTACTTCGAGAAGCCGCCCCTCCTGGCCTGGCTCATCGCCGGATCCTTCACCCTCCTCGGCCAGAACGAGTGGGCGGTCCGCCTTCCCGGGATGCTCTCGACGGTGGGGATGGTCTTGATGACGGCCGCCTTCGTGCGACGGCGGTGGGGGGCGCGGACGGGGCTTCTCGCCGGCCTCGTGACGGGAAGCTCCGTGCTCGTCTTCACCCTCGCCCGCATTGCCATCATCGATCCCGTCCTTTCTTTCTGCCTCTCGGCTGCGGTCTTCGCCTTCGCGGCGTTCCAGGAAGCCGACCGGGAGGGAAACAGGCGCCGGGCGCGCCGCGCCCTGTACGGCCTCTCGATCGCCTCTGCGGCGGCGATTCTGGCCAAGGGGCTGATCGGGATCGTCCTTCCGGGCGGTGCGATTCTCATCTTCCTCGCCCTCTCCGGCCGGTGGAGGCTCCTTCCGAAGCTCTTCGCCCCCGGGCCGCTCCTCGTCTTCCTTCTCCTGGCGGTTCCGTGGCACGTCGCGGTCGCCCTGAGGAATCCCGACTTCCTCGCCTTCTACTTCGTCCGGGAGCACTTCAAGCGCTTCCTCTCCTCCGGATTCCGTCGCAGCGGGTCGCCCTTCTACTTCGTCGCGGTCCTGATCGCCGGCTTCCTCCCGTGGACCGGCTTTTTCGCCCGTTTCCGGGAGACCTTTCCGACCAGCCGGTCCGCCTTTCGCGATCGGGCGACGGAGAGCTTCCTCTGGGTCTGGGCGGTTCTGGTCTTCGTCTTCTTCACGGTCTCGCACTCGAAGCTGATTCCGTACGTCGAGCCGATCTGGCCGGCTCTCGGCGTCCTCCTGGCGGTGGGGATCGAGAGGGCGCGCCTGCGGGGAACGGTCTTCAAGATCGAGCGGCTTCTCTCCGCCGTCCTCCTCGCGGCGCTTCTCGCGGCTGCGGCGTTCTTCGGGCTCTGGAAGGGGTATCTCGCGGCGTGGGGGGAGGAGCCGCTCGGCCTCGCGGCCCTCGCCCTTCTTCTCGTTGCCATCGGCGCGTGCCTCGCCCCGGGCCTCGTCGCGAGGCTCTCCGGGCGGACGGCGGCGCCGACGCGGCTCGACCCTGTCCCCGGCATCGTGGTGCCCTGGAGCGGTTTCCTCCTCGTCCTCCTCCTGATCCTCCCGGCCGCCGCACGCTGGATCACGCCGTGGCCCATCAACAGGATCCTCGAGGACGACCTGAAGCCGGACGACGTCCTTGCCCAGCACGGGCACTACATGCAGACGGCGCCCTTCTACGCCAAGCGCTTCGTCCTCGTCACGGGCCTCGGCTGGCACGAGCTGAACTTCGGCAGCACCCGGGAGGGGTCGGAAGGCCGCTTCCCCTCGGAGGCGGAGTTCCGGGCCCTCTGGAACGGACCGAAGCGCGTCTTCGTCATCGTTCACGAGGACGACCTCCACAGATTCGGCGATCCGGAGACGGGCCTCGCCGGGGGACGCCTCCTCGCACAGATGCACAACAGGAAGTTCTCGCTCCTCGTGAACCACTGATTTCGCGCGAGGCTAGAATGCCCGCGACGTGCCACAGGAGCACTCGCTTTCGACCGCGGTGCCCCGAAAAGTCTCGGTGGTGGTCCCCGTCTTCAACGAGGAGGCGAATCTGCGGGACCTCCTCCCGCGGCTCCTCGCGGTCCTCGGGGGCCTCGCCCGCCCGGCGGAGGCGGTCTTCGTGGACGACGGGTCGCGCGACCGGTCCCTCGACATCCTGAAGGAGGCTGCCGCCGCGAACCCGGGCGTCGTGAAGGTCGTGGAGCTGGTCCGGAACGCCGGACAGCACATGGCGATCATGGCGGCCTTCACGGCGACGGACGGGGAGTACGTCATCACGATCGACGCCGACCTCCAGAACCCCCCCGAGGAGATCCCCAGGATCGTCGCCGAGATGGACGCGGGGCACGACGTCGTCGGGACGGTGCGGCAAAAGCGGCACGACACGCTCTTCCGGCGGGTCGCCTCGCGGCTCGTGAACCGGACGACGGCCCTGATGACCGGGATGAGACTGAACGACTACGGCTGCATGCTTCGGGGCTACCACCGCGACGTCGTCGACGTCATGCTGGCGACCGGCGAGGTCTCGACCTTCATCCCCGCCCTCGCCCAGCAGTACGCGCGCCGCCCGGTCGAGATCGCGGTTCAGCATGCCGAGCGGACGGCGGGCGAGTCGAAGTACTCGCTCTACCGGCTCCTTCGCCTCAACTTCGACCTGATGACCGGCTTCTCCCTCGTTCCGCTCCAGATCTTCGGCCTCTTCGGGTTCGCCACGGCCTTCTTCGGTGTCGCCTTCGGCGTCTTTCTCCTGATCCGGCGCTTCATCGTCGGCGCCGAGGTGGGCGGGGTCTTCACCCTCTTCGCCCTCGCCTTCGTCGTCATGGGGGTCCTGATGGCCGGCATCGGCATCGTGGGGGAGTACGTCGGCCGGATCTACTACCAGGTCCGCGGCAGGCCTCGCTTCCTGATCCGGGCCGTGTGGGGGGGATCCGGGGGGGCGGCCAGGCCCGCCCGTCCGGCCTCCGGCGAGAGGCAGAATGAGCTTGTGAGCATCGAGAAATGAGCGGAATCGTCATCGCAGGCTATTCCGACGTCGGCTATCGCTGCACGAAGTGGCTTCTGGATGCGGGCGAGCAGGTCTCCCTCATCTACACGCATCCCGACACTCCCGGAGAGGAGCGCTGGTGGGAATCGCTGGCGGACCTCGGCTCCGCGCGCGGGGTGCCGGTCCGCGTCGTGGAGGACCTTTCCGACCCGACCGAGGCCGTCCGGCTGAAGTCCATCGCTCCCGATTTCCTCTTCTCCTTCTACTTCCGGAAGCTGATTCAGCCGGCGGTCCTCGCGATCCCGGCAAAGGGTGCCCTGAACATGCATGGCTCGCTCCTGCCACACTTCCGGGGGCGTGCCCCGGTGAACTGGGCGATCCTGAAGGGAGCCACCGTCACCGGCGCCTCGCTCCACTTCATGGTCGAGAAGCCGGACGCAGGAGACCTGGTGGACCAGGAGAGAGTCCCGGTGGGGCCCGATGACGATGCGCTCACCGTGGCGCGGCGCGTCGGGGACGCGGCCGTGACCGTCCTGGCGCGAAGCTGGCCGAAGCTGAAGGCGGGAACGGCTCCACGCGTCCCGCTGGACCTCGGGAAGGGGAGCTACTTCGGCGGACGGACGCCCGAGGACGGGCGGATCGACTGGGACAGGCCGGCGAAGGAGGTCCACGACCTCGTCCGCGCGGTGACGAAGCCGTGGCCGGGCGCGTTCACCGAGCTGTTCGGCCCCCGGGTGACCATCTGGAAGACGCGACTATCCCCCTTCGGCGGGCACGACACCTTCCCCGGGAAGATCGAGATGACCGAGAGCTCGGTCCTCGTCTACGCCGGGGACGACCGGCCCGTCGAGATCCTGAGTGCGCGGCCCGAAGGGGGACGGGACCTCGACGCGGCGGCCTTCTCCGACTGGCTGCTCCGGCGGGGCTGACGTGCGGATCCTGATCCTCGGCGTCAACGGCTTCATCGGCAATGCGCTGACACGGCGGATCCTGACGACGACAGGCTGGGAAGTCTTCGGCCTCGACGTGGGGAGCGACCGGATCGCGGAGTTTCTCGGCGAGCCGCGCTTCCGCTTCCTCGAAGGGGACGTCGCGATCAACCGGGAGTGGATCGAGTACCACGTCAAGAAGGCCGACGTCGTCCTTCCCCTCGTCGCCATCGCCACGCCGTCGGCCTACGTGAAGGCCCCGCTCGCCGTCTTCGAGCTCGATTTCGAGGAGAACCTCCGGATCATCAAGATGGCCGGAAAGTACGGGACGCGCGTGGTCTTCCCCTCCACCTCCGAGGTCTACGGGATGTGCCCCGACCCGGAGTTCGACGAGGACGCCTCACCCCTCGTCTACGGGCCGATCCGGAAGGAGCGCTGGATCTACTCCGCCTCGAAGCAGCTTCTCGACAGGGTCATCTGGGCGATGGGGCACGCCCAGGGGCTGAGGTTCACCCTCTTCCGCCCCTTCAACTGGTATGGGCCGCACCTCGACGACATCGACGCGCCGAAGGAGGGGTCGAGCCGGGTCCTGACGCAGTTCCTCCACAACATCCTCTACGGGAAGCCGATCCAGCTCGTGGACGGAGGAAAGCAGCGGCGCTGCTTCACCTTCGTCGAGGACGGAATCGACGGCTTGATGAAGATCCTGGTGAACGAAGGGGGGAAGGCCGACGGCGAGATCTTCAACATCGGCAACCCCGACGGCGACCTCTCGATCCAGGATTTGGCGCGTCTTCTCGTCGAGGCGGTGGGGAAGTACCCGAAGTTCGCGCCTCTGGCCAGGAGGGCCAAGATCGTCACCGTCTCGGCCGAGGAGTACTACGGCCGGAACTACCAGGACATCACGACGCGCGTCCCCTCCATCGCGAAGGCCGAGCGCATCCTCGGCTGGAGGCCCACGACCGACTTCGCGACCGGACTGAAGAAGACGCTCGACTTCTATCTGAAGAGCCGCAAGCCGCCGGAAGTTTGAATCTCGCCCTCAAGGTCGACGTCGACACGTACCGCGGCACGCTCGAGGGGGTACCGCGGCTTCTCGATCTCTTCGCGAAGGAGGGGATCCGGGCGACGTTCTTCTTCTCGCTCGGGCCGGACAACACCGGCAAGGCGCTCCGGCGCGTCTTTCGGAAGGGCTTCGTGAGGAAGGTCCTCTCCGCGAGCCCCTCGGCGTCGTACGGCCTGACGACGATGCTCTACGGCACGATCCTTCCGGCGCCCGACATCGGCGCCGATCCGGCCGCCGTCCGGAGGATGCGCGAGGCCGCGGCCGCCGGGCACGCTGCGGGCATCCATGCCTGGGACCACGTCGACTGGCACGACCGGCTGCCTTCCATGTCGCGTGACGCGGTCCTTCGGACGTTCGGCCGTGCGGCAGAGCGCTTTGCGCAGGTCTTCGGCGAAAGGGCTCGCCTCGCCGCAGCGCCGGGCTGGACGGCGAACGGGATCTCCGTCGAGGCTTACGAGGCGCACGGCATCGAGGTCTCTTCCGATACGCGCGGCGGCGCCCCCTTCCATCCGCTCCTCCCGGACGGGACGCCCTCGAAGATCCTGGAGATCCCCTCGACGCTCCCGACGCTCGACGAGCTGCTGGCCCTTCCACTCCCGGGGACCGGCTCGCGGGCCGAAAGAGCTTGCGGATTCCTTCGAATGAAAATGAGAGAAAGAGAAGACGGCGCGGCGCGTGGCGCCGGAGCTCGACCGGTTGCAGACCCGGCTGGCCGTCTGCAGGTTCACTCGGTTCACACGGAGATCGAAGGGGGGCCCGCCTTCCTCGGCGCCTTTTCGCGGCTGATCGGAGGTTGGAGGAGAGACGGGGTCCGCTTTCTCGGATTCGACGAGCTTCGCGAAATCCTGACCGGGAGCGGGAAGTGGCCCGTCAAGGGCCTGACGTTCAAAATGGTCCCCGGACGGGCCACTCCCGTCGCGTCCGGAAAGGAGGCGGAGTGAGGAAGACTCTTCAGACGATCGCCGTGGCACTGCTATCGGTCGGGCTTGCGGCGAGAGCCGGCGCCGTCGGGGCGCGGACGGCGCTGGGGGTGGATCCGAAGGAGCCGGCGCGGGCCGTCCTCTGGGAAGAGGGACGCGGGCTTTTCCTGACGGTGGACGCCGGGGAGACGTGGAAGAGGCTCCAGCTCTCCCTCCGTCAGGTCGCACGGGTCGCCATCGGCGAGAACGGAGCGATCTTTTTCGCCACGGATGCCGGCTTCTTCCGGAGCGAGGACGGGGGAAAGACATTCTCGACCCCGGCCGGCCTCCCCCGCGACGGCCGCTTCGTCGAGGCGGCGTCGGCGGGAAGCGCGATCTTCGCCATCTCGGAGTCGGGCGTCTACCGCAGCGTCGACGGAGGCCGCAACTTCCGGAGCGCCGGCGTTCCTGGCTACGCATTTCACCTCTTCAGGGTCCGGTGGAGCCCGCGCTTCCCGAGCCAGGTCGCCCTGGTCTCGCCGACGCTGATCTACAGCAGCGCCGACGGCGGCGAGACGTGGCGCCGCCTTCCCGCCAGCCCCGACTTCGACTACGGAAGCCTCGCCTGGGGCGTCGGCGACCCGCCGGCGGCTATCGCCGGCAACCAGAAAGGGGTTTACCGGAGCACCGACGGCGGCGCGACCTGGAAGGAGTTCGCGAACGTGCCTCCGTTCATCCGGGGGCTTTGGGCCCCCGATCCGGCCACGGACAAGTACGTCCTGGTGGCGACGCTGCCGCAGGCGGGCGACGTCTCGTGGACCAGCCGGCCTCCCGAGAAGGGGCTCTTCCGGACCCTCGACGGGGGGAGGAACTGGTCCGGGAATCTGGCGCCGGACGGCGGCGCCATCGCGGACGCCGTCTTCGCCCCGGGGAGGACGGAGCTGCTCTACGTGACGACCGATCTCGGAGGCGTTTTCAAGTCGGCGAACAAGGGCGACAGCTGGCGGGAGATCGTGCCCCCCGCGAAGTAGGCACGCCATCGAGGAGAGACGGGATGAAGAGCCTTCAGGACAGGCTGGCTCCGGAGAATCGCTGTTTCGGGTGCGGCCCCGCAAACGAGAAGGGGCTCCGGCTCAAGAGCTTCGAGAGCGGCGACGAGCTGGTGGCCGAGTGGACGCCAGAGCCGCATCACCTCGCCTTCGAGGGGGTCGTGAACGGCGGCATCTGCGGGACGCTGCTCGACTGCCACAGCAACTGGGCGGCGGCGGTGCACCTGATGAAGAAGGCGGGCTCAGATCGGCTCCCCTTCACGGTCACGGCCGAGTTCCACGTCCGGCTGA
>JBLMYG010000411.1:0-9753 GCA_050258155.1 Acidithiobacillales bacterium | reverse complement strand
CCGAACGGCATGTAGCCGAAGCGCGGCCCGTAGTGCGTGAAGTCCGACGAGAAGACGAAGAGCGTCTTGCCGTCGTCGAGCCGCGCGAGCTTCCCGGCGAAGGCCTTCTCGGCTGTTGCGTCGACGCGCCCGGCGAGGATCGGGACGAGGGTGAACGAGCCGAGCGCCGCCTGCAGGAACGGGAGCTCGATCTCGACGGCGTGCTCGGACCCCGTCGCCCCTGGAACGACGCGTGCGAGGCCGGGCGTCTCGAGGTCACGAAGGGCGCCGCGCGCGAGCGGGATCTCGCCGAGCGGAGTCCGGTAGGCCACGGCGTCCTCGAGAGCGTAGCCCGCAAAGGCCGCGTGGTGCGAGGGGGCCATCACGACGACGCGCGTGAAGGAGCCCGGCGTGAGGATCCGGAAGGCCGCCGCGGCGACCGTCCCCGAGTAGGCCCAGCCGGCGTGCGGGACGGCGAGGGCGACGGGACGGCCGTACGGCATCGGCCCCGCAGAGGCCTGGCGCATCAGGCTGCGCGCGGTCGCGAGGAGAAGTGCCGGAGAGCCGGGGTACCAGGAGCCGGCAAGGGCGGGGGGCCGGACCGTCCCGGCGGGCGTCGTGGCCGTCGCGACATTCGGCGCTCCTCCGCCGCGGCCCGTCATCGCCGAGCCTCCGATGAGGAGCGCGAGCGTCGCGAGACGCGCACGGCGGGTCACCCTTCCCTCGATCGGCCTTTCCAAAAGAGACACCACGAATTCTAGTCCCGCGGGAGGCGGAGGGGGGTCTGGGGGCGTAGGGGCGCAACGAGAGTCGCCGGCGCCCTAACTCCTAAGAGCTTGGCCTCCTCCATTACGCCCACGTCCGCCCACACCAAGCTCTCGGCGGAGCCACGCCGGCAGAGATCTACTTCGGCCGGACTCCGTCGCACCTGTCCGCGATTCCACCACCGCGAGAAACGCCGGGCAGAGGCCCAAACGATTCACCGTTTCGCATCGAGTACCTCGATGCCGAGCGGCTGCTGCCAGTGCTAGTTCCAAGAGCAGCCTGAAGAGGCCTTTCTGACACTGGGCGAGGGGACCCGAATGCGCCGATCTGTGCCCGCCGGCCTGCAAGCCGACTCCAAGACGTCGGCCTGCGCGCGCCACCACTCCCATCGCGCCCCTACATTCCACCGTACCGCCGGCCCGAAATCTGCCGGTCCGCCGGCGCCGCAACACCCCGAGCACCACGCCCCACGTACCCCAACCCTCATTCCGCCCTTACGAGGACTCTCCCCAGCCGGGGCGCCAATGGGACCGCGTCTCATTTTCATTGACACACGGTCAGCCAGACCCTACCCTGACCGCGGTACCCCCTCTTGACGGCTAGAGCTCCCCATGCGACGGGAAACACGTGCGACCCATCCACCGAAAGGAGCGCCCTATGGCCGACCGACCGGCCGCAGACGACGACCTTCGACGGCGCAAGGCCGAAGGGATCTTCGCCTCACTTACGCGTCGTCGCCCCGGCGAAGCCCCCGATACCCTGACACGGCCGCCGGCCGCGGCGGCCACCGCGCCGCCCGCCCTCTCGAACACCGACCACCCGCTCCCCGACGGGTCTTCCCTTCCCGCTCGACACCCGCCGTTCCTCGCCCGTCTCGACGTCCGGACGTCGTCGCCACCCCTCGACGATTTGACGGAACATCCGGCGCGGCCACTTCTCCCCCGCCCCTCCGCCGTCTCCCACAACCCTTCACTAAGACACTTCAAGCAAAGGAGGCGCCCATGAGCCCGCATACCGGCCTGCTTCGAACGACGTCTCGCTTCTTTCTCATCGTGTTCGTCCTGGGCTTTTCGCCATCCCTCGTCGCTCAAGATCCCGATTCCGTCAAGGCGTTCCGGAATGACTATGACCTCATGATGTCGAACTTCGAGCGCATGGCCAAAGCGGCGGGAAACAAGGCGCTTCAGGACCGCGCTCTCCAGGGACGCGAAGCCATGCAGGCCGTCACCGATGATCAGCTGCTCAAGACCTTCGGGCAGAATCACATCCCGGACCTCTCGGTCGGTGTGATGGCCAGCCAGTACCTCGCCACCCACATGGAGCAACGGCAGACACAGACCGCGCCGAAGCGCGGCAAAGTACCACTGACCCCCGGCTTTCCAGGTCCGGTCCCCTTGGTCAGCGGATGTGACGGTGTCGATATCAGCGCTGATACGCGATATGCCCTCTTTATCGCAAAGGAAGTGGCTAATTCGATCCTGGCAGCCGCGGCGTGGGTTTGCAACGAGGACATCCTGGGCGAAAACGGATCGGCGGCCTGTGTTCCCCTAGCCATTGCGGCAGATATCGCGAACGGCTTTTTCGATACCGCCACCTTCTGCGCGGGAGAGGTCACGGCGAACCAGGTCGACGCCAATTTCAATCGACTCGACCACCTTCACGACGACCTCGCCGCCGTCCAGTCGACCGACAATTCCATTGATAGCCACCTCACCAACGTTGACAGCCATATCACAAACGAGTTCGCTGCGCTTGACGCCCATATCGTTTCGCTGTTCGGCACCCTGGGACTTCAACTCGCGAACTCGACGGCATTACTCGGCGCCGATCTGAAGCAAGTGATGAAACTGGAGCTGACACCCGAGGGACTTCGCCAGATCGTCCCCGCAATTCTCACCTGTACCGGTGCCAATTGCCCGGACGTCCTGACACAGTGCACTGGCAAAGGCGCGGTCTGCTCGTGGAACAACGTCGGACCTCTGCCGTAGCGCCGCATGACACATTCCCAGGGTCGATCAGGCTCCGCCGCGCGGAAGAGTGCCGCAGAAGCCTATAACGTGCCGCACCACGCTCGGGACGCTCCGCGAACTCGCCTCCGTGCATGGCTCGTGCCCCCTCTCTCTGCCACGCGACTGTCCGGGGTGCTTCTCGTAGCCGGTCTCTCCAGCCCCGGGTTTTCACAGACCGACGCCGACGTCGGCTGGACCGTCTCCACGACAACCAGCGTGAAACCCGAGAGGCGGGAGGAGTTCGAAGCCTCGCTCAAACAGGTGATGGAGGCCTACAAAGAGGCGGGTACCCCATGGTTTTTCACGCTGCAGAACCTGGCCGGCGACACGACGGAGTATACGACCGTCGTTCCGGTCAAGAGATTCGGTGATCTCGACGGGCCGCCCCTCATGGCGAGGGTACTCGGTGAGCGCGGATGGAGAAAGCTTGCCCGCAAACTCGGCCGCTGCTACACGACGGAAACACGCCAGTTCTCGCTGCGCCAGCCCGATCTGGAAATCAACAGGGTGGACGTGCCTCTGGGGGGCTACTGGCTGGAGACGAGGACCCTGGTGACCCAAGACAGGATGGACGACTACTTGAGGTGGCTCAAGGACGACTACCTTCCTGCATTACGAGCCTCGCGCGTCGCACACTTCCTTGTGTCGCGTCCCGTCTTCGGCGGGCCCGGAGGTGAAGTCATTCAGTCGCGAATGCTAAGGAGTCTCGCCGAGATCGACGGCGGGCCGGTCCTGGCGAAGGCGCTCGGCGAGACGGAAGCTCGCGCCGCCAACGCCCGGTCGGCCCCGCTCGTTCGCTCCTCGACCACCCGAATTGTTCTGATGCGAACAGACTTGAGTTATTCGACGGCGCGCCCCCCCGACAACTGACGCTGATCGAGAGGTGTCGATCGCCAGAATCGCGCCGTCCCCGAGAATATGGTCGGGACCGACCTTGACGAGGCTGGCGAGGCTGGATTTCGATGTCGACCGAAGGCTCTGCGCCAGGCGGCTCTCTACAAACGGCCTGCCGGCCGAGCCAGAAAGCGGTTGTGTTCGTGATGACGTTCGCGAAGACCAGGCGCCGGCGTTCGAGAGCAAGGACGACGAAGACATACAGGACCTGGAATCTGACCGTGGGCACGGTGAGCAGGTCGACGGCAACGATGCCCTTGGCCTAGTCACGCAGGAAGGTACTCCAGGTCTGGGAACCGGTCCGTCGAGGTCCTTTCCGGATCCGTTCGAGGTACCGGGAAACCGTTCGTTCACTTATTTCGAAGCCGAGCTTCAGAAGCTCGCCGTGGATTCGGGCCGCACCCCAGGTCGAGTTGTCCGAGGTCATCTCCCCAATGAGCCGTCGGATCTCCGCATGAGCTCTCGGCCTGCCGGCCTGCGACTTCCTCCTCCAGAAGAGTCGAAGTGCCTGGCGGTGCCACGCGATGACGGTTTCGGGCCTGACGATGACGAGACTCTGCCGCCACTCGGGGATGCGCTGAAGGACGAAGGCCCAGAGGGTTCGGTCCCACGAAGTCAGGGAAAGACGGGCGGGCCTCGACCGCAGGAGGATCCCGAGTTGATGCCGCAAGGCGAGGTTCTCGGCCACGAGTGTGGCCTGAGAGCGAAACAGGGTGACGAGGGACCCCAGAAAGAGTCGAATCAAGCCGAGCATGCCGAGAGGATTCGGGCCGAGAAGGAGTCAAAGGGGGCCGGCCCCGGGGAGCGCTGGAACCTCAGTCGGCTCAGGCACCTGTGCCCCCCCCGGACGCCTTATGGGATTCTGGCGAGGCACACGTCCTTCGCCCGTCTCACGATCTCGACCTGGTCGGGCGAGGGCATCGTGCTCGGGAGAGATCAACGGCTCCCTCCTCGTCACCTCATGGCGCCCTCCAGGAGCTCCGCCTCGAAATCGAGATAAAGTCCGCGGCGTAAGCTACCCTTTCCTCCCATTACGACCAGAGGCCGGGGCTGCTTTGTAGGTAGACGTAGTAGACAGAGGAGATATCGATGAGAACAAGAGTGGGTCTCTGGATTGACCATCGGGAGGCAATTGTCGTCGCTCTCACGGACGAAGGGGAAGAGATACGACTGACAATTTCCAAGGCAGAAAAACAGCTCCGGCGTTCCGGTGATTCACCTCTAAAGGGTTCCTATGAATCACAGCAGGTACCCGCCGATAATAGCCGCCAGAGGACTCTTACAGGACATCGCAACATTTACTATGATGCGGTCATTGCGTCTATTCGTAATGCAGAGTCTATTCTGATATTTGGTCCGGGTGAGGCCAAGGATGAACTGAAAAAGCGCCTCAAAGGAACTAGCCTCGGTCGGCGCGTCGTAGGCATTGAAACAGTTGACAAGATGACGGAACGTCAGATCGCGGCGAAGGTTCGACGGCGCTTTGCGTGACCTTTCCCCTGAAAACGAGCCAGGTCAGGTCTGGAGTTCTCGATAGACTCATGGAAGGAGAGCTCGACCCACGTCTCTGGGAAGCATGCTGGTACGGTGAAGACGGTCGGACACTCTGCGAACATCCAGGCTCTCCGAGACGCCGGTCGCGCATGCAGGTCAGGGCCGGCCCTTCGTGGGCGGCAGGTTTATCGAAACGAGGGTCACGTCCGATAGCCCGGTGTTCCCATAGGAATGGGTCACGCCCGGGGGGACCGTGACGACCGTCTCGGCCTTCAGATTGAGGTCGAGCATGTCGTCCGGTGGGAGGAGGTGAAAACGATCCTCCTCCCTATCGCGGGCAAGGTCGCGTGGGCGCCGAAGGGACCCGAGGCCGCTTCGAAGCCGTCTCCGTAGACGTTACAGCGGCAGCGTTTCCTGGCTGCCGAACGTGCTATAAGTGCGGCCGCCATGGACCTGACCAAGCCAAAGGCGGCGATGGCGAGACTCGCGCTGCTGGATAGTGCCGCCGCCGAGGTGGCTTTCTTCCTCGCGCTGTCGCTGGTGCCCTTCGTCGGCATCGCCATCGTACTGGCGAGCCGCTGGTCTCCCGTAGGACTGAGCGCGTCCATCGGGAAGGTGCTACGCGACGTGCTGCCGGCGGAGTCTCCTGTCGCCGGTGAGGTGCTACGCTGGGCACACTCATCGGCCAGCAAGGGGTGGCTGACGGTCGGCTTCCTGCTTGCCCTCTGGAGCTCGTTTCGCTTCATGTCATTGTGTATTCACGCGCTCGGCTCAATGATCTCCGGCGCTGTCCGCGCATCTGCGTGGACGTTGCGGTCGACTGTCCGATCGCTGCTGTTGCTCGTGGTTTGGATGGTGGCACTGGTGGCGACGGCGCTTTTCCTCCTCGCGGCGCCCTCTATCGAGCAGAGACTGCTCGGGCTTCGTGCACTGTCTGACCTATCGTCGTCGGTCTTTTCGGCGCTGCGTGTACTCCTTGTCCCGGGCATTCTGTTCGGTGCAATGTATGTGACCTACCGTATGGTCGCTGGCACGCGGGCAGGCTCGTTCCGTGTGGCACTGGTCTCGCTGCTGGCCTCTCTGGGCTGGATCGGCGCCAGCCTGGGATTCTCCCTCGCCGTCCCTGCTCTGTGGGGCGCCGCGCGGCTCTACGGCACGCTCGGCAGTGTGGTGCTGTTCCTGATCTGGGCCTACCTCATCGCCTGGATCCTCTTGCTCGGCGGACTCCTGCTGGCGCAGCCCGGTTGGGGGCGAAGCGCCAGCTAGTGTGCTGTCCAAAAAATATCTTGCGTGTTGGTCCGCACGAGAGGCTTTCACGGGATTTGTTGCGCCCCGTTCTGAGCCTCGGCAGCTCGGTAGTCGCGATAGTGCCCGTAGGCCAGTGTAAGCACCGCAACCAGAGGGATCGAGAGGAAGACGCCCGCCAGGCCGCCGAGCTCTGCGCCGCACAAGATGGCGAGGATGATGGCCAGAGGGGAAAGGTGACTTCCTGTCCCGACGATCTTCGGGTACACGACGTAATCCTGAACGATCCTGAGCACCAAGAGGAAAATCAGGACGGCCACTGCCTGGCCGAGTGAGTGGAATGCGGCGAATCCTGTTGCCAGAACGCCCGTCGTCAGGGGTCCAATCAACGGAATGAACTCCAGCAGACCAGCCGTCATCCCGAGCAATACGGCGAACGGCACGCCGATGACGGCGAACGCGGTCGTGCAGACCACGCCGATGAGCGCGCAGGCCGTCACCTGAGCGCGAATGTAGGCTGCCAGCATGTCGTTGAGCTCAACGAGGAACAGCTTCCCGCTCGACCGCTGGTGCCCGCGGGGGAGAATCCTCAAAGCGGCCTTGCGGAGGAGCTCGGCGTCCTTGAGCAGAAAGAACGCCAGTATTGGAACGAGAATCAGCCAGGGCAGATAGAGGAGCCAGCCAGCGAGGCGCGGTAGCAGCTCGCTCGTCACGTAGGTTCCTCCGGCCGTCACCATCCGCTGGATCGTTCGATCGATGGACTCCCGCACCGCCGGTGGAAACGCGCGGCTCTGGTCGCCTGTTTGCCAGCTCCGCCATCGATCCTGAACTCGTGCCAGATAGGCGGGAGCTTCGGTTGCAAGCTCGCTGGTCTGGTCATTGAGGACAGGGAGGAGGAGCACACAGGCAGCCGCCAGAGATCCGAAGAGAAGGAGATAAACCACGCCGATCGCCGCCGGTAGCGGAAGAACGAACTTCCGCCCCTTCACCATGATAGGTCGGCGACAGAGGCCGACAAGAGGAGCGACCAGGTAGGCGAAGAACACCGCGAGAACCAGCAGAAGGAGGATGCCGCGCAGGCGGTACAGGACCCAGAGCGCGGCAGCCACGCCGAGCAAGAGAAGCAGAATCTGGAGAGCCATCTTGACCCCGAACTGGCCGGACGGAAGCAGCCTCTCAGGTTCGGCCCTGGCCTTATCGGTCGATGGCGGCGGCCCTTCTCCGCGGTGGGGCTGGACCATTCATGCCGATACTACTGAAACGCGTGGTGCCTCTCGGTATCGAAGGGGGTCTTCTCCCCATTTCTTAGTCCGGGCCGACTCTCGGAAAGGCCGTGGATTCCAGTTCATCTGCCGGCTTCAGAAGGAAGCCGGGAGGACGGATTGCTGAGGAAGAGTCGACTCAGCGAAGGATAGACTGCGCTCGCCTTTTGGCAGAGGGAGCCCGACGTACCGGAAAACCCGATCGCCCGACGGACCCGGCACCGGTCTTCCGCGATGCTCCGCGTCTGCTGTTGCGCGCCTGCATTTCTTCGCGCGAGAAATCGTGAGCGCTGCGACCGCCCAGGGCGGCTTTCTGCTCATGCTGGCGGCTGGTACCGCTCGCAGGAGCAGAGCGTGCAGGAACCGAAGTGCCCCCGCGCGACCATGCCGAGATTCTCCACCCCCAGGAGTTCGTGTTCGACTGGAGAATGGCCGCACGCGTAGCACGACCGCGGAACGACCGGCCTGGTGATCTCCAGTGGATCCTTCCGAGAGTCGTGACACGAACGCGCCTGCCTACTAAGAAAGTCGCGGTCCACCTGGCCGCAGGCGTCGAGAAGCTCGCGGGCGTCATCGTGAAGAAGGAAACGCGTGCACCGCGGACAGAAGTACGAGCGAAGCCCCGCCCGCACGCCACCGCCAGGCACGATCGCGGGCGCGACCTCTGCGGTCTGAACGCGGCAAAGCGGGCATTTCTCTCTTCCGGTGCTCATCAGGGGTTCCTCCTTCACGGAAGCCTATCGCAGGTAGTCCGTGACACCCCGTAGCCGCTTTGCGTCTGTCCGACGGGCGAGGGCCCCAACCGTCGCCCCGCGGCCGGGCCTTTCCCTTGTTTCGCCGCAGCGTGCGACGCAGAATCTCGCCAAGCGTGGCTGGCGAAGAGGATGTAGGGGGCAATGGGAATTGCGGTTGAGGGTGGTGCGTAGAGACCAGAGCCACGCCCTCGGTTTCCTTCTCAATCCCGGCCCGTAGACCGGCATTCTGTCCGGGCGGGAGTCCCTCATGCGCTCCCCTCGGCCGCCGCCAGGCGGCAGTCCTGGCCATACCGTCGGAGGCGGTGCTGGTGCGAAAAACAGCCTGAGCGGCGGTCACGAAGATGAGCGAAGGCCGCAAGGAGTGGACCGACGTGCACGCGCCGAGCGGAAGAGCGACGGCGAAACGCTGGTCTCCGAGCGCCAAGACGGGCCGCAATTCCCATTGCGGTGTATATCTTCTAGGGGCTCTTGAACATGCCGCGTTTGATCAGAGCGAGGTCTTCGAGGAGCTTGTCGTGCGTCCCCTCATCCTGACCGAGGTACGCCACGAGGTACTGGGCGAGGACGTTCTTCGTCCCCTTGAGCGCCTCGAGCGACCGGTCGACCAGCGCCTGGACCTTCTTCTCGGACTCGATGTGCACCTCGATGGCGTCCCAGACCTTGCCCAGGTCTTCGGGGGAGACGGTCACGGACCGCTGTTCGATGCTGTCAATGATGAACTGTTGGATGCGATGGTGCATGGCCGAGTCGCGCTGGATGATGTCCATGACCATGCGGATCAGCGGGTTTTCGGTCTTGTCCATGATCTGCGCGGTCTGCGCCACCGAGCTGTTCTCGATGTGCTGCCAGCTCCGGAGGGTCTCGACGAGGACCTTCTCCTTCTCCTTCGTTGTCACTGCTGCTCTCCTTTCGTCCGGCGGCTCATCAGGTCAGGGCGCCGTTCGTTTGCCGCCGAGAAACGGGGGGTTATCCTATCCGAGTGTCTGTAGGGGTGCATCGGGAATTGCGGGCGCTGTGGCCCGAAGAGACCTCGGCCGGACTCCCCCGCATCTCTCCACGATCCCTGCAGGGGCGCAACGGCAATTGCCGGGGGCTGTCTCGCCTAGAAGGTGCGGTCCTGTCCTCCGGTTTCATCGGTCCCGTAGCGCCTGACTGGCATTCTGCCTGGACGGGAGCTCCTTATGCGTTCTTTCCCGTACGGTCGACTCGGCGGTCCCGGCGATCCCGGGGGAGGCCGTTCGGTCCATCCGGCAGCTTGCCGGCGCCCTTCAGGAACGCCGCGTAGAGCCTTGACAGAACCCGGTCGGAGCGAGGCCTCGAGAAGCTGAGCGTGCGACCGCGTGGGGGTTC
>JBLMYG010000410.1:0-3670 GCA_050258155.1 Acidithiobacillales bacterium | reverse complement strand
ATTATAGCTTCACGCTACCGGATCGACGTCTCTCGTTCGTCTCGCAGCTCGGTTGAAGCTCTACTTCTCGAGCGTGAGCCAGGCGTCGCGAAGCGGTGCCGGAAGGGATGCCAGCCGACGTTCCACCTCCGTGCGGAGCGCTGCACCGGCAGGGCCATGCAGGAGCAGCCGGACGTCGAGATGGTCCTGCGGCCCTCCGGCATCCAGCTTGAGGAGGACGAGGTCGGCGGCCTCGACGACCGGCAGCGCCAAATCCTGGAGACGGAGGGTCTGACGGCGGTCGAGGATCTCGACCTGCCAGGATCGCTTTCCGACGATGACGTCGACCGCGGCCTCCCCGCTCTTCGAGACTCGGATGACGCCGGCGAGAGGGTCCAATGCGTCGCCCCGACGGACGTCGACCGCGGCGCCCGACTCCCGGAGGGCGGCCCACGACTCCTCGGCCAGAAGGGAGGTGTCGAGGACCAGGATGTCGAAGTCCTGCGTTGCGCGACCGACACCGTACGCAGCCAGCGCCATCCCGCCGATGAGCGCCGGCCGGGCGCCACGTCCTTCCAGCAGATCGAGGACGCGAGCCAGGAGCCGCGTCTTCATGGGCCGTCGTTGCAGGGAGACGGGCGACGGCCGGCGTGGGCGGCACGCTGAAGTCTCCGTCGGGCTTCCTCGGGGCTCGTGCCCGGGGGCTGCGTGGCGAGATAGAGCTGGAGAGCCAGCTCCCCTGCCTCGAACGCGAGGCGCATTCTTTCTTCGGCCGTACCCCTGAAGTGTCTGGCGACCGCCGAATCGATCGTCCGCGGGCAGATCTCTGTCCCCATCGAAGGCATTCTAGACGCGTGAAGTCGGCTCAACCGCCCGCCCGGAGACGGCCGGCGGAGCGGGCGCGCCTCGCCGCGTCTTCCTGAGAATGGATCGCAGGTGGTCTCAGCCCGTCGGCGTCGACGGAGCTTCGAGCGCCAGCCGCTTGGCGCGGGCAACGGCCTCGGCGCGGCTGGAGTCGTTCGGGCGGTCGTCGGAGATCTTCCCGTCACGGATCCGGATGATCCGCCGCGCGTTCGCCGCGATGTCCTCCTCGTGCGTGACGATGATGATCGCGTTCGCCTTCTCGTTGAGCTCGCGAAAGAGCCTCATGATCTCCTCGCCCGTCTGCGAGTCGAGGTTCCCGGTCGGCTCGTCGGCCAGGAGGAGGGACGGGCCGGTCACGAGGGCCCGGGCGATGGCGACGCGCTGGCGCTGGCCCCCGGAGAGCTCGTTCGGATTGTGATGCATCCGGTCCGCGAGGCCGACCTGCTCCAGGGCGCGGACGGCCCGCTCCCGCCGCTCTTTCCGCGCGAGTCCGGCGTAGATGAGGGGCAGCTCGACCTGGGCCAGCGCGTTCGTCCGGGCGAGGAGGTTGAAGGTCTGGAAGACGAAGCCGATCTCCCGGTTCCGGATCCGCGCCAGGGCGTCGTCGTTCATCTCCTCGACGGGCTGCCCGTTCAGACGGTAGCTCCCTGCCGTCGGCGTATCGAGGCAGCCGATCAAATTCATCAGCGTCGACTTCCCCGAGCCCGACGGTCCCATGATCGCCACGTACTCGTCCCGGTCGACGGAAAAGGAGACTCCCCGAAGCGCGCGCACCTTCTCCTCACCGACGTCGTACGTCTTCTCGATGCCCGACATCTCGATCAGCACGGGCCGGTCGGTCATCACTTTCCCAGGAGCTCGCCGGCCGGAAGGGGCGCGAGGGGGACAGGCAGCCCCTCGAGCTTCACGTTCTTCCAGTCGAGAATGTCGCCGATCGCCTTGTGCCAGGCGGTCCGGGACTTCAGGTACGTCGCATAGGCCTGCAGCTCGACGACCTTCGCGGCCGTCAGGTCGTTCTGGATCGAAGAGACCTGGAACGTCGTGGACATTCCGTTCTCGAACTTCTTCTTCTCCGCGTCGAGGTTCCGCTCGGCCAGCTCCCGCGACTTTTTCGCCGCCGCGACCGAGCGGAGGGCCGTGTCGACGTTCCGGGCCGCGGTCCGGACTTCCACCCAGAGGTTCTGCTTCAGGAGGGCGAGGTTCGTCCGGGAGAGGTCGAGATCGGACGAGGCGATGGCCGCGTTGCCCTTCGCGGTCTGGTTGAAGATCGGGATGGCGAAGACAAGGCCCACGCTCCACGCCGGGTAGTTCCGGTCGAAGATGCTGGAGAAGGCGTCGTCGTAAGCGATGCTCGCTGGCGTCCCGTCGGGAAGCGTGTAGGTCTGCTGCGCGCCGAGGCCGGAGTAGCCGTAGGAGGCGGCGAGGTCGAGGCGCGGCTTCAGCTGGTCCTTCGCGTAGACGAGAGTGAGCTTCTTCGACTCGATGTCGATGAGCGCCTGCCGGACCTCGGGCCGCGTCTCGAGGGCCTGCCGCATCCCCTCCTCGACGCCGATGGTGACCGGCTCCTCCGTCGGAAGCTCCGTCGGAATGATGGGGCGCTGCCAGTCGGGGAGGTTCCGGACGTTCAGGAGCCTTTTCAGAATGTCCTCCGCTGTGCCGATCAGCCCCTCCGCCGTGATGATGTCCTGCTCGCGCTGGGCCACCGTCACCTCGGTCTGGACGATGTCGATGGGGGCGAGCGTCCCGACGTTGATCTTGATCTGCGTGATCCGGTTCAGGTCCTTGGCGATGGCGAGGGCCTCCTGGCTCGAGGCGAGCAGCCTCCGGGCGTACGCGAGGTCCCAGTACGCGCTGTCGACGTTCTGGACGATGGTCTGGACCTGCGAGACGAATCCCCACGCCGAGGTGTCCCGGCCGTAGTGCGCCTGCACGACGAGGCGGTTCGTCACCGTCTTGCCGAAGTTCTTCAGGAGCGGCTGCGTGGCCCCGACCGTCAGGGTCGAGACGAACCGCGGGTTGAAGAGCGTGTAGCCGGGGATCTGGGAGTCGGTCCGGGAGTTCGCCCAGGTCAGGTTGTAGGTCCCGCCCGAAATCACGTTGCCGCCGAAGATCAGGTTGCCCGTCTGGTTCTTCGTGTCGGTGGCGGCGATCTGCGAGAAGCTCGCCTCCTGCGTCCGGCTGGCGCTGGCGTCCACCTCGACGTTGGGGTCGAAGTAGCCCTTCGCCGACCCGATCCCGAACGCCGCCTTCTCGTACGTGAGCGACGCCACGTCGAGGTCCAGGGTGTTCTCGAGGGCGAGGCGGATCGCCTCGTCGAGCGACAGCTCGATCTTCTCGCCCGGCGGCAGGGGCTCGGGCTTGCGGGCCCGCGTGGAGAGCGGTACCGAGACCGGCTCGGCGGCCGAGAGCGGTCCGGGAAGAGCGAGGAGGACGGTCAGAACGATGGCGAGGTTCCGGGCGCCTGCCCGGGAGTCGCGGCGAACCACGGCGCGCAGTCGGTTCACGGAAACCTCCTGGGGGTCGACGAAGGTCAGGCCAAGTCCGGCCACGCGGAATAGTACGGGAAGAGCATGGAAAGGTTCTGACCGGGCCGGACTTGGCCTTCAGCCGCCGCCGAGCGGAACGTAACAGCGGTAACTGTGCTCCGTCCCTTCCACCGCCTCTTCGCGGGGCAGGCTTTCCCGGCAGATCGGCTCGGCGGACGGGCAGCGTGGATGAAAGGGACAGCCGGGCGGCGGCTCGGCCGGCGAGGGGGGCTCGCCCGGTGCGCGGAGGCGAACCGGGGCATCGCCCTCCTCGGGGGGCGTTCCGCGCGGTTCCGAGGCCA
>JBLMYG010000409.1:0-3248 GCA_050258155.1 Acidithiobacillales bacterium | reverse complement strand
GTGCCCTCTACGAGACGGCCCGGCGGATGCAGTCGCTCGTCCGGCCTCACGACGCCGTCGGGCGATGGGGCGGCGAAGAGTTCCTCGTCGTCCTTCCCGACTGCGGCCTCGCCGAGGCGGCTACCCTCGCGGAGAGGCTCCGGGCCGGGCTCGCGGCCGAGGAGATCCGCCCCGCCGATGCCCCACCCGTCTCCCTCACGTCGAGCTTCGGCGTGGCCGCGGCAGAGCCGGGCGAGCCGGTCTCGGCCGAGGCGCTCATCCGTGCTGCCGACCACGCGCTCTACCGGGCCAAGCGCCGCGGCCGCAACCGTGTCGAAGCCGCCGAGCCGGAGCCGGCCGGGCCGGTCCAGCCCCCGCCGCTGCCGGCGTCGTGAGACGGCTCAGCCGACGGGGGTCAGGAGCTCCGGCCCCTCGTTCCGCGGGTTGTTTACGGCCGTCGAGAGCGGCACGGCCTCCATCTCTCCTGCGTAGGGCACGAGAAGCGCCGTCAGCCCCTCCAGAGATCTGCCGGGGTCGAGCCACGTCTCCTCCGCCTCCGTCGGGAGGATGACCGGCATTCGGTCGTGGACGGCCGAGACGAGGCCGTTCGCCGAGGTCGTCAGGATCGTGAAGGTCAGAAGCTCCCGTCCCTCCGGGCTCTTCCAGCGATCCCAGAGGCCGGCCATGGCGAAGGGCGTGCGCGCGGCGAGGCGGATCGCAAAGGGGCGCCTTCTCGTCCCCTCGCGCTTCCACTCGTAGAAGCCGTCGGCGGGGATCAGCGCGCGCTGCTTCCGGAAAGGTCCCCGGAAGCTCGGCTTTACGGGAGCTGTCTCGGCGCGGGCGTTGATCATCTTGTGGCCGGCCGACGGGTCTTTCGACCACGACGGGACGAGGCCCCACGTCATCATCTCGAGCCGACGTCCGCCGCCGGCGACGATGACCGGCGCCTCCTGCTGCGGCGCGACGTTGTATCGGGGCGTGAGGAGCGGCACCCCGACGACGCGGAACCGCTCCGCCACGATGTCCGCCGGCGTGAAGAAGTAATAGCGGCCGCACATGCCGATCAGGCCGCAGGGGTGACGCGCGTCGGCGGGGCCGCGGGGCTTTTCGCCCCGTGCGGCAGGAGCGGCGAGGCATGCTCCGCCCACCAGCGCTCCGCCATCTCGGGCGTCCAGATGTCCGGGAGGTAGAGCGCCCAGAGCCGTTTCTCCACCTCCCGCGCGCTCTCGGGCCGATTCTTCGGCTCCTTCGCGAGGCACTCCATCAGAAGGTTCTCGAGCCCCTCCGGGACCGCGATCCCCGACCTCTCCGAGGGGCGTACCGGCGGCGTCTTCGCGTGATCCAGAATGACCTCCATCGGCGCCCGCTTCTCGAAGACGGTCTCCCCGGTCACGAGGTAGTAGCCGACGCAGCCGAGCGAGTAGAGATCGGTCCGCCCGTCGATCTCGGTCCTTCCGAGCGCCATCTCGGGGGCCATGAAGCCGGGGGTCCCGGTGATGAAGCCGCTCTGCGTCACGGTCGCGCCCGTTCGCGTCATTTCCTTCACGAGCCCGAAGTCGAGGACCTTGACGTGGTCCACCTCGGTTCCGGTCCGGCAGAGAAAGATGTTGCCCGGCTTGATGTCGCGGTGGACGAGGCCGATCCGGTGCGCCTCGCGGAGCGACCGGCAAACGCCGAGGAGGACGTGGACCGTCCGGGCCGAGGCCATCGGCCCCCACCGCTCCACCATGTCGTCGAGCGGGAAGCCGTCGAGGAGCTCCATGACGGAGAAGAAGCAGCCCTCGTCGGTCAGTCCGAAGTCGTAGAGCTGGACCGTGTTCGGCGAGCGGAGGGCCGCCGTCGCCTCTGCCTCGCGACGAAAGCGGGCGATCGCCTCCTTCCCGCCGGCGCCGTCGGGCCGGATGATCTTGATGGCGGCGGGGCGGGCCAGCATCCGGTGCTCGGCGCGCCAGACCTCGCCCATCCCTCCCCGTCCGAGAAGCGAGACCAGCCGGTACGAGCCCATCTCCTGCGCGGCCTCGGCGTCGGCTGTCAGCTGGTGGACGATGCGCGATCCGACGAGGGCGATTCCGATCGAGACCGCCGTCGGGAGAAAGAGCTGTGCGAGGAAGAGAGGCGACGGGAGTGGCGCGCCCGCCGCCACGTTCACGAAGAGCCCCACGGGATCCATGAGGGCCGTCGCGACCGTCGCGAGCGTCGTCTTGCCGCGCGTGCCGGGGACCATCAGCGGAAACGCGATGATCCAGACGGCCACCGGCGTCCAGCCTCGCGGAATCGCGCTGCCCGTCCAGGGGAGTGCGTGGTAAACGATCCCCATCAGGAGTCCCATGACGACCTCGTAGACGAGGCCGCGGTCGAGCGTCTCCCCCGGGTCGAGCCCCGGCCGCCGCGTGTAGGCGAAGATGCCGAGCGACGCGAGGACGGCGGCAATCTCCCCGTAAGTTGCGATCGGCGAAAGAGTGATGCCGAGGGCCGCCTCGGCACGGAGGAAGCGGCCGGCCAGGGCGAGGACGGCGATCGCCCCCCCGCAGAGAAGTCCGAGGTTGCCGAGGCGGGAGACTCCACGGGCGAGCTGCGCGGGGGAAAGCGTGGCGCGGCCCCGGCGAGAGGGCGTCCCCTCTTTCTCCTCCTTCCGGCAGAAACCCGTCGGCATGGGCTTATTCTCGCCGGGAAATGCCCGAATTGCCGGATGTCTCCATTTACGTGGAGCATCTCGCTCGCCGGCTCGCGGGCGAGGCCCTCCGCCGCGTCCGCCTCAGGAGCCCTTTCGTCCTCCGGTCCGTGGCTCCTCCGCTGCAGCAGGCCGAAGGACGCACCGTCGTTTCGGCCCGAAGGATGGGGAAGCGGATCGTCCTCGCGCTGGAAGGGGATCTGTACCTCGTGATCCACCTGATGGTGGCGGGACGGCTCCGGTGGAAACCCGGCGCCGCGCCCGCGCCGATCCCCGGCAAGGTCGGCCTCGCGGCGTTCGATTTCGGAGGCGGAACGCTCCTCCTCGTCGAGGCAAGCCCGAAGAAGCGGGCGTGGGTGCGCCTCGTTTGGGGCATCGAGTCCCTCGCCGGCCTCGACCCGGGCGGGCTGGAGGTGCTGGAGGCCGACCTCTCCTCGTTCCAGACGGCCCTGACGATGGAAAGCCACACGCTGAAGCGGGCTCTGACCGACCCGCGCCTCTTCTCCGGCATCGGCAACGCCTACTCCGACGAGATCCTTCACCGCGCGCGCCTTTCCCCCGTGGCCCTGACGCGGAAGCTGACGGCCGGCGAGATCGC
>JBLMYG010000408.1:0-3837 GCA_050258155.1 Acidithiobacillales bacterium | reverse complement strand
GAGGGCTCGACGGGCTCGATCCGCGGCTTCTGGAGCGCCTTCGTAGGGGAGAAGTTTTCAGCCTCGGACGCGACGAGTTCGCCGGCGGACTTCGGATCGAATGGACGCCGCTCACGACCGTGGAGACCACCGTGCTGATCGCCCCGCACGGTCCGAGCGCCTATCTCCTTCCGCATCTTCACCACGACTTGCAGCAGGACCTGGGGGTCGATGCCGGCGTCCAGTTGAACCTCGGCGGCCGAGGGACCGAGTACGGCGGTGTGTACTCCTCGGAGCTCGGCGCCTACGTGGCTCCGGCGCGCACGCTTTGGGTCCGCATGGCGCGTTATTTTTGATGGGGCAGAGGGCGTGGCCCTCCGGAGCGAATCGGTGATGGCACCGGCCCTCGGCCACGACATGCTCGTGTTTCGTATCGACTCCCGGTAGCCGCCGGGTCGGCAAGGGTCGGTCGCCCAGAGGCAAGTGGGCGAAGGGGGGCCGCGCCTCCCCTGGCCCCGGTATCCTTCGGTCCCATGTCCGTACCAGCCTGGCTCTGCTAGCGTGTAGCCCTCCCCAAGAGGTCGGTCCGACGGTGTCCCGGTACCGGGAGATGGCCATGAACGAGGCCCCTTCGATCGGCGCTCCTCCAATGCTTGCGCCCGTCCGCCTCATTTCAATCACTCCACCCCCACAGCCCGAGGCCGATTGGACCCGCTGATCGGCAAGACGCTCTCCCACTACCGCATCGTCGAGAAGATCGGTGCGGGCGGCATGGGAGAGGTGTATCGCGCTGAGGACACCCGCCTCGGGCGTACCGTAGCCCTGAAGCTCCTTCCGGAGCGTCTCGCGACCGATGAGATCGCGAAGGAGCGCTTCCGGCGCGAGGCCCATGCCGCCTCCGCCCTCAATCACCCCAACATCTGCACGATCTACGACATTGGCGAGGACGAAAGTCGTTTCTTCATCTCGATCGAGTACCTCGAGGGTCGCACCCTGCGCGACTGGCTCCACGACACGCCCGCCACGGTGGACCAGATCGTTGACCTCGGGATCGAAATTGCCGACGCGCTGGAGGTCGCCCATTCCAAGGGGATCGTGCACCGGGACATCAAGCCCTCGAATCTCTTCGTGACGGAGTCCGGGCACGCGAAGGTGATGGATTTCGGGCTCGCGACCGCGGTGTGGGAACGTCGGGTCAGGACGGTCGAGGCGTCCGCACCGACGTCGGCAGAGACCGAGGAAGAGCACCTGACGAGCCCGGGGGCCACCGTCGGAACGGTGGCATACATGTCTCCGGAGCAGGCGCGGGGTGAGCGACTCGACGGCCGGACAGACCTCTTCTCCCTTGGCGCGGTGCTCTACGAAATGGCATCCGGGCATCGGGCATTTCCCGGGGACACGACCGCGGTGATCTTCGATGCGATCCTCAATCGAGTTCCCGAGCCGCTCACGATCCGAACGTCGGTTCTCCCCGGGCGCCTGGAGGAGATCATCGGGAAGGCCCTGGAGAAGGACAGGGAGTTCCGCTTCCAGACTGCGGGAGAACTCCGCGCCGACCTGAAGCGGCTCAAGCGAGACCTGGAGTCCACCCGAGTGAGGACGGCGCCTCCTTCAGTCCCCCGGATCGGCGAAGCCGGCGTTCGCCCGGCGGCCGGGCCTTCCAGGAAGCGGCGTCTCCTCATTTCGGCTGCTCTTGCCGCGTTGGTGGCGGCAGGCGCGATCTTCGTTGGGATCAGGATGCTCACTTCGAAGGGAACCGTCTCCGGTGTGGCAGCCAGATGGCGGCAGCTGACCTTCTCGGGCGCCGCACACTCCCCCGCCATGTCGCCCGATGGCAAGACGATGGCCTTTGTGCTCAGCGAGAAGGACAGCCCGAACCGCATGATCTTGCAGGACATCGATGGGGGGCGCCCGATAGAGATCCTTCGCGGGTTCATGACCATGTCTTGGGCGGCTCCGGTTCGGTGGTCGCACACCGGCGGAGAGTTGCTCATAAGTTGCGACACCGACACGTCGAGCCTCTGTGGCCTCATGCCTCGAATGGGCGGTGCGTTCAGGCATCTAGACGGTGCACCCCAGGCTCTATCGCCGGACGGCTCGACGGTCGCGACCGCTCGCCGCATAACTGCAAAGGAGATCCACCTGTTTCGGGTGGATGGACAAGACACGACGAGAATCCGCCTGGACCCTTCGTTCACTTGGATCCGTGATCTTGATTGGGCTCCAGGTGGCCAGTCGCTCCTATACCTCGTCTGGGACTCCGGTGGGTATTCCATTCGGACCGTTCGCCGGGACGGGACAGGGCAGGAAGAGGTCTACCGGGATCGTAGAACTCTGATCTGCCCGCGCTGGGCCCCAAGCCAGAATGCGATCTACTGCATCAGGAAGGGCGGAGGGAGGACCGAACTCCTGAAGGTATTTACGACCGCCGCCGGGAGGAAGACCCGGAAGGCCCCCCGCATTCTCCTTGCAGAGCCGACACTTGGTCCGCAGTTCGCGCTGTCAGCTGACGGGCGGCGGCTGATCTGCCATCGGTCGGGTGGCACCTTCGACCTGTGGCTCTGGCACGCGGGAGCGGGCCCTACAGGGAACCGCGCATCTTCGCGGCGGCTTATCGGCGGGACTGCCGGCATCAAGTGGGCACGCCTCGCGCCGGACGGCGCGCGCCTGGCGTACATATCCAACGAGAGCGGCGCCGACAACATTCATGTGTTCTCGCTAACGGACAGCTCCGACACTCGGATTACCTACATGCGGAGCGGCGTCTCAGGATACTGCTGGTCTCCCGACGGTCGGTCCATCGCATTCCTGGCACAGGACGGCGACTCCACGCGGGTATGGTCGGTGCCGGCATCGGGTGGGGCGCCGTGGTGCTACAAGCGGACAGTCGGGAGCGAAGGCGCGGAACTCAAATGGGCGCCGGACGAGGAAATCACCTGGGCACCAGGCCGTGACATCCTCTATCAAAGACCAGAAGGCCGTAACTTCCACATCCTCGATCCGGGGACGGAGCAGGAGCGGCCTCTGGTCGCCAATGATTCCGTCGGCTGGATGTTCTTCCCGCGGTGGTCGCCTGACCAGAAGCACGTCGTGGTCTTCTGGGTTCGACGCAAGGCCCAGACGCCCTCGACGCCTTATCCACCGCAGGACCGAGGGCTCTGGGTCTTCTCGCGAGGCGACACCGCCCAGCAGGTGCTCTTCCGAGTCCGAGGGAATGTGAATGCCGACACCTGGGACACGTCGGGGATGGGTGTGCTGGTCCGCCGGGAGAATCGCATTCTGCGGATCGCATACCCTAGTGGCGACACGACGACGGCCATGCGGCTCCCGAGCGCGTGGGGCTCGGACGCACGGGAGATCGACTACAGCCCGGATCTAAGTACGTTTGTCTATCAAACCGGCGAGGACAAGTCGGACATTTGGATGGTCGAGGACTTCGATCCGGAAGTGAAGTGAGCGAAATCGACGCGACGGACTCCGGGAAATGCGGTCCAGAAGGGAGGGGAGTCTTGCGGCGCAGTCGGGCTTTGGCTGGGGGTGCGTCCCGTGATACGAAGGCGCGGTTCGGTGGAGAAGCTCTCCGCTCCCTCTTCGGTCTACTCGAAGCGGCGCTACACGCACGTCTCGAATGATGCCGTGTGGCGGGAGTTGGAGGGGTTCTGCGCCGAGACCGGAATACCCACGACCCAGTTCTCCTCGGAGAGCACCTGCCTCTTAGGGGAAGCAAGGGATTCCAGGCTGCCGACCCTGTAAGTACCGTCCGTCGAGCTGAATTCGCTGCGCCCCAGGGAGTTGACCCTGCTGGGGCGCCGTGTCATTTGGAGCAGGAGGGGACGAATCGGGACAATGAGGGACGCT
>JBLMYG010000407.1:0-6284 GCA_050258155.1 Acidithiobacillales bacterium | reverse complement strand
CCGCGACGGTCGAGGAGCTCCGGCGGATGGCCCTTCTGGACCCGCTCACGGAGCTCGGGAACCGCCGGTACGCCGAGATCACCCTCGCGAGCCGGCTCAGCGAGATGAACCGATACGGATGGACTCTCGGCGTCCTCTTCGTCGACATCGACCACTTCAAGGAGATCAACGACCGGCACGGACACGTCGTCGGCGACGATGCGCTCCGGATGGTCGCCCGCACGCTCCGGCACGCGGCGCGCGCCTCGGACTTCGTCGGGCGCTGGGGAGGCGAGGAGTTCATCGTGCTCCTGCCCAACGCGACCGACTCGGAGCTGACGGCGGCAGCCGAGCGCTTCCGGACTCTGATCGAGAGCTCGGGTCTGCGCCTCCCGTCGGGCTTCCTGAGCGTCACCGCCTCGATCGGCGTCACGCTCGCTCGCGAGGAGGACACGCCGGACAGCGTCATACGCCGCGCCGACGCCCTCATGTACCAGGCCAAGCGCGAGGGTCGGAACCGGGTCGTCGCCGAATTCTGAGGACGCGGAGACCGCCCCGGGGTCAGCCGGAGGCCTCCAGCGCGAGCAGCGCGTCGTAGGCCGGAAGCGTCAGGAACTCCGGGACCGCCGGCGCCGCCACCATCTCGTCGAAGAGCTTCGCTGCCAGCTCGAAGCGCCCGGCGCCCCACGCGGCTTCGCCGATCCGCTTCCGGACGCCGCCCAGCTCCTCGTCGCGGATGGTCTCGTAGAGCTTCATCGTGATCTTCCGGCCGTCCGTGAGCAGGGCGCCGTTGTGGACCCACTGCCAGACCTGCGCCCGGGAGATCTCCGACGTGGCCGCGTCCTCCATCAGGTTGTAGAGCGGGACGCACCCCGTCCCGCGGAGCCACGCCTCCAGATAGAGGATGCCGACGTTCACGTTCTGCCGGAGCCCTTTTTCCGTGATCGTCCCCTCCGGGACCGCCAGGAGGTCGGCCGCCGAGACCTTCACGTCCTCCCGCTTCCTCGAGATCTGGTTCGGCTGGGGCATTCCCTCGTCGAAGATCCCTTTCGCAACCCCGACGAGACCGGGGTGGGCCACCCACGTCCCGTCGTGTCCCGCCTTCACCTCGCGCCACTTGTCGGCCTCGACCTTCCCGAGGGCGATCCGGCTCGCCTCCGGGTCGTTCTTGATCGGGATCTGCGCCGCCATCCCTCCCATGGCGTGGATGCCGCGACGGTGGCACGTGCGGATGAGAAGATCGACGTAGGCCTTCAGAAAGGCCTTGTCCATCGTGACCTGGGCGCGTTCCGGGAGGACCAGCTTCGGGTACCGGCTGAACTTCTTGATGACCGAGAAGATGTAGTCCCACCTCCCGCAGTTCAGGCCCGCGGAATGGTCGCGCAGCTCCCAGAGAATCTCGTCCATCTGGAAGCTGGCGAGGATCGTCTCGATCAGGACGGTCGCCCGGATCGTTCCCTTCGGCAGGCCGCAGTGCTCCTGGGCGAGGACGAAAACGTCGTTCCAGAGGCGCGCCTCGAGATGGCTTTCGAGCTTCGGGAGGTAGACGTAGGGCCCCGTCCCCTTCTCGACGAGCCTCCTGGCGTTGTGGAAGAAGAAGAGAGCGAAGTCCCAGAGGCTTCCTGAAACCGGCTTTCCGTCGAGGGTGGCGTGCTTCTCGGGGAGGTGCCAGCCCCGCGGCCTGACCATGAGCGTCGCGGTCTTCTCGTTCAGCCGGTAGCCCTTCCCTTCCGGCGACTCGAACGTGATCGTCCCGGAGACGGCGTCCATCAGGTTCGACTGGCCGTCGACGATGTTCTCCCACGTCGGGGAGTTCGAGTCCTCGAAGTCGGCCATGAAGACGCTCGCCCCCGAGTTCAGGGCGTTGATGATCATCTTCCGGTCCACCGGCCCGGTGATCTCGACCCGCCGGTCGAGGAGATCCCGGGGGATGGGAGCGACCGTCCACTCCGCGTCCCGGACCGATCTCGTTTCGGGGAGGAAGTCCGGGAAGACCCCTTCGTCGATCCGGGCCTGCACCGCCTTTCGCCTCTCCAGCAGCTCCTCGCGCCGGGCCCCGAAGGCCCGCTGGAGTATGACGACGAGGTCGAGAGCCTCCTTCGTCAGGACGCGCCCCGCGGTGGACACGGGAGGCGCCGTGATCTTCAGATTGCCTCGGGAGTCCGTGAAGGGGAGGAGCGCGGGAGACTTCAGGCTTGCCATGGGAATCCGACCCCCGGAAAGATGTCGTGAACATAGTCATGCGCGGCCAGCGCGGCGCGGCTCAAGGTGCCCGCCGCCACTCGGCTGACGATCTCCTCGCGGGAGAGATCGAAGATCGCGTCCAGAATCTGCGCACGTTCCTGCTCGCTGGCCTCACCCACGACGAAGAGGACGCGGGCGCTGTGCTGGATGTAGCGGGGCGACAGCAGCTGCCGCTTGAGCAGCTCCATGATCACCGGCGCCTTGGCGCGGTCGAAGCGGCCCGGGTCGCCGCGGCGGTCCAGCTCGTCGAAAAACGCGGACGTCCACTCATTGTGGTAATCCCAGAGTCTCTGGAACAGTTCCGGTGTGAACCGGGTGCCCGCCAGAACCCGTTCGGCGTTCTCGGCCGGCTCGACGCCATCGTCCGTCAGCACCGGCCGCTTGAGAGTGCCGTCTTTCGTGATGGCCGCCTGGTGATGAACGACGGTCCAGAGCCACGAGACGTCGATCCGGTAGGTGGCCAGGTCGTTCATGAATCGCAGCTTGAGCTCGTAGTCGTCAATGGCGGCGGCGAAGTTCCCGTTGAGGATCTGGAACCCGTAGTTGGCCGCCATGTAGAAGGCGTGCTGGATGTGCTCGATGGTGATGTCACCCTTGGGCACGGCGTAGAGCGCATCCCAGAGCTCCTGGCTGAAGAGGGCTTCCGGGGTCTCCAGCTTTTTCTTGTCGATGACCCTGGGCGTGATCCTGCCGTGCGCGTTCAGCAGGTCGAGAGATTCCAGCAGCCGCCGCTCCGCGTCGGAAAGGCCGCTCCCGGCCGTCGGCACGGGCTTGCCCTTTACGTCGACCGTCTCGAGCGGTGCATCGAGGAGCGCCTGGAGCTGCCCGAGAGGGGTGCGGAGCGGCGTGTTCCCCGCCGCGACGTAGGCCGGCTCCGGGCTGGCCACCCAGCTCTGCCGATAGACGTCATAGAGCCGTCCCTTGACCCCGCCGGCCAGAATGTCGTCCAACATGGGGATCTGACCGGCCGCAAGCCGCTCCTCCGGTAGGAAGGCCAGGCCCAGCAGCCGCTCGCGCAGTTTGTCGAGCACGATGGCCCGCAGCGCCAGCGGGTTGTATTGAGACCGACCGTACGGATCGCCCGGCTGGTAGATCATCACCGCCGCCATGCCGCCGATGGGGCCTGCGGTCGAGAGCTCGCCGTTCTTCATGCCGGCCATCAGCATGAGCAGCGCGTTGTAGCGCTGATAGGCGATCATGTTGGACGACGCCATGCCGATCGTTTGCGGATCAGGGAACAGACCTTCGGGATCGTCCTTCCAGATCTCGATCAGACTGCCCAGGTAGTCCCAGCGGCCGACGTTCGTTCCCAGCAGCCTGCGCCGCAGCACCCAGGCGATGGCCGCCAGGCAGCGGCCCGCGTTGCCCTCCTCGTAGAGGATCTTGACCTTGATCGTGCCGGCGGGTACGCCGATGATCCCCTCCATCCGCACCAGCAGCTTCTCCACGATCAGGGCTTCCTGGGGAGTCTGCAGCTTCGGGATGTAGAAGTAGACGCCGGTGCCGGCCCGACGCAGCGCCTCGTAGTTGTTGACCACCCACAGAACGACGATGGCGATCATGCCGGGCGCCGGGTCGCCGTCCACGGTGACGTGGTCGTAGAGCACGTGAAGGCTCGGCGGGCGACAGAAGCGCGTCGGCCATTTCTCGGGAGGGGCGTTGATCCCGTAAAGACGCGCTTTTCCTTTCTTCATGACCTCGTAAGGGCGTCCGTTCCAGCGTCCTTCGAGGATCTCCTTGGCGTTCTGCAGGGCCGCGAAGATTCCGATCGGCTCGCTCGTCGGATGGCCATCGGGCCGAAAGTGAGGCGGTGCGGCATCCTCGAAATCCGGCATGTTCATCGGTGCCGGGCTGTTCAGCGCGTTGAATGCCATCTCCAGCGGGTGCCAGGGCCCCGTGAGCTCCAGGCCGGGGTTGGCCGATGGGTGGGCGTCCATCGGGATAGGCACCTCGTCATTGAGGCGCCAGCGCCACTCGCTCTCGCGTCCGAGGAAGTTGTCGATCAGCCCCTGCACGACGTGACGAAACGTCCATGACTTTCCGCTCGCCGGATCCTCGAAGGTCTCGTCCCACCTCGGCCACGCGTACCTCTTCCGGACGGGCTCGAGGGACCCGAGGAGCCGCCGGCGCGCCGTCAGCGCCGTTGCGATCGCCGGGCGCAGCTCTCGGGTGAGCAGGGCGATCGTCTCTTCGACATTGATGTCTCGCCCGTTCACTTTCCTGCTCGCGAACAGATCCGGGAATCTCTGAAGAACGTCGTGACGGATCATGGAAGCGGCCCCCTTCCCTCCCGAACCATATCAAGCTGCCCGGTGAGCGAGGCGAGTCGCCACGCAGGCGGCGCGGCCGTGCCTCGGCCTCCGTCCGCTAGAATCCGCCGGGACGAAAGTCCCGCGCATCATTTACGGGGAGAATGAGCACCTCCGAGAGCGAGCCCCGGGAGCCCCGTTCGGTCACTCTGCTGTTGCACTGTCCTCTCCGTCTCGGCCTGGCCGCCAGCGTCACCCAGTTCATCTACAGTCACGGCGGACGCATCCTCTACCACGACCAGTTCGTCGACCCCGACACCAATCACTACTACACCCGCCTCAGGTGGGACGTCTCGAGCTTCTCCGCACCTGAGGAGGAGATGGCCGGGCACCTCAGATCCCTCGTCGGTGACGGTCCCGAGACCGAGTGGTCACTCCACGGCTCGGACGAGGTCCTCAGAATGGCGGTCTTCGTATCGAAGGACCCCTGGTGCCTCTACGACATCCTCGCGCACAGCCACTCCGGAGAGTGGACGGTCCACGTGCCCGTCATCGTCAGCAACCATCCGGACCTCGAGCCGGTGGCCAGGAGATTCGGCATCGAGTTCCGGACCTTCTCCATCACGAAGGAGAACAGGAGCGATGTCGAAGAGAAGCAGCTCGCGCTCTTGGAGAGCCTCCGGATCGACTTCGTCGTCCTCGCGCGGTACATGCAGATCCTGTCGGGCCGGTTCGTGCGGGCCTATCCGAACCGGATCATCAACATTCACCATGCCTTCCTGCCCGCCTTCCCCGGGGCTCGCCCGTATCACGCCGCCCACGCGCGGGGCGTGAAGATCATCGGGGCCACGAGCCACTACGTGACCGAGACGCTGGATGCCGGTCCCATCATCGAACAGGACGTCCGGCGTGTGACCCACCGCCACTCGGTGAAGGACCTGATCCGCTTCGGGCGAGACCTCGAGAAGGTGGTGCTCTCGCAGGCCATCTGGAACCACATCCGGCGGAAGATCATCGTTCACAACGGGCGGACGGTCGTCTTCGACTAGCCGCCGACGGCGCCGGCAGGATAGACTTCCTCCCGAATGAGACGCGGACGGAGTCGCGGTCAGCCAAGACGACGCCGGACGCGAGAAGGAGAAGATTCATGAAGCCGAGACTGCTCGTCGCCGTAGCCCTCGTCGCCCTCCTCGGGCTCGCCACGACCGCCATCGCCGCGGACGTGACGCTCTCCGGGAAGATCGCCTGTGCCAAGTGCACCCTGAAGAAGGCCGACGCGAAGGAGTGCCAGGACGTCCTCGTCGTCGCCGGCGAGAAGGGTGCCACGACCGACTACTACATCGTGAAGAACGCCGTCATGGAGAAGTTCGGCCACGTCTGCCATGGCGAAAAGGCTGCGACGGTCACCGGCACCGTCTCCGAGAAGGACGGGAAGAAGTGGATCACCCCGTCCAAGATGGAAACCAAGAGCTGACGAACGCTCCTTCCGGCCGACCCGGCGCCACACCGAGCGCTTCCCGCCCTCGGCGTGCGGTCAAGCCCGCGTCGTGACGCCTCCGCTCCGGTCCATCGAGAGGTGAAGACGATGTCGGCTTTCCACGGCATCTACCGGGGCGTGGTCATGAGCACCGCGGATTCGCTCCATCGCGGCCGCGTCGAGGTCCAGGTCCCGGGAGTCTCGGGAACGGCCCTCGCCTGGGCGCTCCCCTGTCACCCGGTCGGCCACCCCGCGGTGCCGAAGGTCGGAAGCGGGGTCTGGGTGATGTTCGAGGGGGGCGACCCGTCGCGGCCGGTCTGGCTGGGCGTCCTCCC
>JBLMYG010000406.1:0-6881 GCA_050258155.1 Acidithiobacillales bacterium | reverse complement strand
GTCTTTGCACCGAACTGGTCCGGAACGCCGAACAGCAGCTCCACGGCGAAGTAGTGGAGGAAGAAGCGGGCGGCGAGCATGGCAGCGGGAACGGGCGAGACGCCCGGCCGGAGGCGCGCGGGGAGGCTCGCGTTCCCGGCGTGTGCGCCGAGGAGCGCGGCGACGCGACCCGGCATCCCTGCGTAGAACTTCCGGATGTGGTCGCCGGAGAGCTCCACGACGTCGACGTAGATGAGGGCCACGTAGGGGCGGTAGCGGCGAATGCTCTCCTCGGCGGCAGCGGCGATCTCCTCGAGGTTGTCAGGAAACGGGCCGGCCGCGAGCGCCCGGTTGAGAGGGAAGTCCGGCCTTTCCACCGCCGCCGCATACTGGGAGAGGAGCGTCTCGAAGATCGCCTCCTTGTCCCTGAAGTGGTGATAGACGTTCCCCGTGGAGACGCCGGCCTTCGCAGCGATGTCGCGGATCGACGTGCCGCGATACCCCTGGTGCGAGAAGAGGGTCAGCGCAGCGTCGATGATCGCCGCGCGGCTCCTCCCCGGTTTCCCGCCCCGCTTCACGAAACGATCTTAGACGAGCGCTCCGCCGCGAGGAGCTTCCCCTTTCGCTCGGCACCCCAGCGGTAGCCGCCGAGGCTCCCGTCCTCGCGGACGACCCTGTGACAGGGGATCGCGACCGCCGCGCGGTTTGCGGCGCATGCGCGGGCGACGGCGCGCGCCGCCGTCGGCCGGCCGATGGCATCGGCCACGTCCTTGTAGCTCCTCGTGGCCCCGACCGGGATCTGACGCAGGGCGCCCCAGACCTTCCACTGGAAAGCGGTGCCGGGAAGGTCGAGCGGAACGAGAACCGCGTCGTTCCGGCCTCCGAGCGACGCCACGATGGACGAGACCCATTCGGCAAGGCGGGTGTCGCCACGGAGCACCTCCGCGCGCGGATACTCCCGGCGGAGCTCCCCCTCCAGCTCTTCGTCGCTTTCCCCGAGCATGACGGCGCAGACCCCTCGCGTCGTGGCGGCGACGAGGAGCCGGCCGAGGGGCGAGGCGGTGACGGTGAACCGGATCCGCATCCCTTCTCCCCCCCGCCCGTAAGTCCCGGGCGTCATGCCGAGCCGGGCGCTGTCGTAGGCCCGTCCGGCCGACGCCCAACCGGCCTCGAACGTGGCTTCGGTGACGGTGACCCGGCCTCCCTGCCTCAGCCGCGCCTTCAGCCGCTCCGCCCGCCTGGAGAGGACGTACGCCTTCGGCGAAAGGCCGATCAGGCGCTTGAAGGTTCGCTGGAGATGAAACGGGCTCATGCCCGCAACCCGGCCCAGCACGTCCAGCGGGACGTCTTCGCCGGGCCTGTCATCCAGATAGGCGCGGGCGCGAGCCACACCCGTCTCCCCTCGGGACGCTTCGGAACTCTCGGGCCGGCAGCGCCGGCACGGCCTGAATCCGGCGTCTCTGGCCGAGTCGGGCGACGGAAAAAACGACACGTTCTTGCGGCGCGGCCGCCGTGCGGGACACGAAGGCCGGCAGTAGACCCCCGTAGATGCGACGGCGAAGACGAGGCGGCCGTCCCACCGGGCGTCGCGCGTCCGGACCGCCTCCCAGGCGCCCTCGGGATCGACCGCCTTCGAAACGATCCTGTTCGCTCCTGTCATCGTGTCCTCCACGTCACGAAGATAGTCGCCACGCCGGCTTCGAACCACCCGGTTCTTGCTCCCAAAGCCGGGGCCCCAATCCGACAATCCTGAATTTTCTTGATCGGCCTTCCAACAGAAACGTGGGACACGGGGGATCCGTCAGGAATCCTCGCGCGGGGCTCCAGCTCCTTGAGACGAGAGGAGTTCCGGCCGTCTCACAGGACGTGCGCGCCACGGCACGTAAGATGCGTTCACCGACAGGATGCTGACCCCCGTCCCCGACAGCATCCGGGCGCACGCCCAGAAGCGGCTCGACGCTCCGGCGATCGGCCTTCACCGGCCCCTCCAGGTGGAGGCCTTCAAGCGCTTTCTCAGGCTCGAGACCGAGCGTCTTCGGATGCGTCACAGATCCGGTCTCGGAGGTCCCGAGATCGCAGCCTCCCGCAGCCATCAGGTGGACCTCCTCCTGGCCCGGATCTCGAGGCTGGTGGCATCGGAAGCCGACGGGGCGGCGGAGCGGCCACTGGAGCGGGTCGCGGTGGTCGCCCTCGGCGGGTACGGGCGGAGCGAGCTGGCCCCGTTCTCCGACGTGGACGTGCTCTTCCTCCACGGGGGCCGTCCCTCGGAGACGGTCCGGCGCTTCGTGGAGGAGGTTCTCAAGCTTCTCTGGGACGTCGGGTTGACGGTCGGGCACAGCTTCCGGTCGGTGCGCGAATGCGTGGCCCTCGCGCGTGAGGACCTCCATTCACGAACCGCCCTGACCGAGGCCCGCCTCGTCACAGGGAGCGGGAACCTCTTCGACGGTCTGATGAAGGAGGTCGAAGAGAGGCTTCGCGGGGACCGGAAAGCCACGGAGGCCTTCCTCGCGGCGATGCGGATCGAGCTGGCCGAGCGCCACGGGAGGTTCGGAGGCGCCGTGGCCGTCCAGGAGCCCAACGTGAAGGAGGGAGTGGGCGGTCTCCGCGACCTGCACACGGTGCTCTGGGTCGTACACGCACGATTCGGCAGCCGGGGTCTGGCGGCGCTCGAGGCCGAGGGGCGGCTCTCCGGTGGCGAGCTCCGCGCCGTGCGGAGGTGTCTCGACTTTCTCTCACGGGTGCGAAACGAGCTTCACTTTGCCAGCGGCCGCAAGAACGACACGCTGACCCTGGACTTGCAGGAAGGTGTGGCGGCGGGCCTCGGGTACGAGCCGAAGGGAGGCCTCCTGGCCTCCGAGGTCTTCATGCGCGACTACTACCGGCGCGCGTCGGAGCTGAGGGGGGTCTGCCACGGCTTCCTTCTGCGCCACCTCGAGCCGCAGCAGGGGTTCCTGGCGGGACTCCGGCAGCGCCGCAAGAAAGCCGGTTTCGAGGTTCGAGAGGGGAGGCTGCTGCCGCTCAAGCCCGGGATCGAGGGAAGAGCAGAGAGGCTCCTGGAGGCCTTCACCACGGCACAGGGCGAAGGGCTCCTCCTGTCGGACGAGCTCAAGCAGACGATCCGGGCGAACCTGCATCTCGTGGACAGGCGCTTTCGGGAGTCGCGGGAGGCGAGCGCCGCCTTCATGCGACTTCTGGCGAGGCGCGGGCGGGTCGGCCCGATCCTCAGGGCGATGCACGAGACCGGCTTTTTGGGACGGTACCTCCCCGAGTGGGCGCGCGTGACGTTCCTCGTGCAGCACGACTTCTTCCATCGCTACACGGTGGACGAGCACAGCCTGCGTGCCGTGGAAGCCATCGACGGCGTGGCGGCGGGAGGCGACCCTGTCGCCGTGCCGTTCGGGCGGATCCTGGACGAGGTGAGCGACAGCCGCCCGCTCTACCTGGGCATGCTGCTGCACGACCTGGGAAAGGGACGGGGAGGACGGCATGTGGAGCTGGGGACGCGTCTCGTGGCCCGGCTCGTCGAGCGGCTGGGTCTCGACCCGGCGACGGCCGGCGACACCGTGTTCCTCGTCCGCACGCACCTGAAGATGTCCCAGGTCTCGCAGCAGAGAGATCTCTCCGAGCCTTCGCTCATCGCGTCGTTCGCGGAGAGCGTGGGGAGCCTCGAGCGGCTGAATCTCCTCCTGCTGCTGACCTTCGCCGACCACTGCGCGGTCGCACCGGGAATCTGGAACGAGTGGAAGGGGGCCCTCCTCTTCGAGCTCTACCACAAGACACGGGCCCGGCTGGCCGGGAGCGCGGTGGAAGAAGGGGCCTCCGACGCCGCCCGCGCCCACGCCGTCGAGCTGCTCCGAAGCGAGGCCGATCCCGGGAGCGTCGAGCGGCACTTCGCGATGCTCCCCGAGCGCTACCTTCGGGCGACCGGCGCCGAGCGCATGGCGCGCCACTTCCGTCTGATCGAGAGGCGCGGCACGGCGCAGGTGGCCCTCGACTGGCGGGACCTGGCCGAGGAGCACTGCACCGAGCTGACCGTGACGGCCGACGACCGGCCCGGCTTCTTCGCGAAGGTGGCAGGAACCCTCACGGCCAACGGGATCAACATTCTCTCCGTCGACCTCTTCTCGCGTGAGGACGGCATCGTGCTCGACACGCTGATGCTCTCCGAGCATTCGGGGCATCGGCCGGTGAAGGCGGCGCGGCGGGCCAGGGCGGAGGCGGGGCTCGCGGAGGCGGTGGCCGGGCGGACGGACGTAGGGGAGGCGGTGGAGCGCTGGCTCGCCGGCAACCCCCCGAGGGCCCGTCGCCCCTGGGGGCGGGCGGCCCGGCCCCCCTCGGTCCGGTTCGACAACGAAGCTTCCGCCACCGCCACTGTCGTGGACGTCCGGGCCCAGGACCGTCCCGGGCTCGCCTTCACGATCGCGGAGACGCTCGCCCGGCTTGGACTCAACATCACCTTCGCCAAGATCGCGACGGACCGGGCGCTGGCCCTCGACGTGTTCTACGTGACGGACGGCGGGCACAAGCTCGCGCCCGAGGCGCTGACCCGCGTGGAGACCGCGCTCCTCGAGGCGCTGGAGCGGCGCGGGCCGACGGCGCCCCCCTCAGGGCAAGGGAGATGAGAACGACTCGAGGCACCGTCCGGCCTGCCGGGAGACGACATCGTGCCCCTATTTCGCCCCTCCCGCGGATGCCTCCACGGTGTATTCCGAGGACATTCCGCGCGAGATCGTGAAGTCGGGATAGGCCAGGGCGCCCACCTCCGGCAGATCGAGGCCGGCCAGCTCGGTCTCGACCGAGACCCGGTTCCCGATGATGGCGTCCAGAGCCTTGAAAAAGACGTAGAACGCGGCGAAGACGAAGACGAAGTTGGTCGCCGTCCCGATGCACTCCGCCAGAAACTGCTTCGGGTCTCCGTAGAAGAGGCCTTTCACCGTCCCCGGAACGTTGTTCCAGCCGTCGCCGTACTTTCCGTCGGCGAAGAGGCCGAGCGACAGCACGCCCCAGGCGCCGCCCACGCCGTGGACGGAGATGGCGCCGACCGGATCGTCCACTTTCAGCGTCTGCTCGACGAAGAAGACCGAGAAGACGACCAGGATGCCGGCGGCGACGCCGATCAGCACCGCGACGGGGGCGGTCACGAACGCGCACGGAGCGGTGATGGCCACGAGGCCCGCGAGCATGCCGTTGGCCATCATCGACGGGTCGGGCTTGCCGAATTTGAGCATCATGACGACCATGGCGGCGACGGCTCCGCCCGCCGAGGCGAGCATGGTGTTCGTGGCGACGACGGCGATGCGGAGATCGGTTCCGGCGAGCGTTGAGCCCGGATTGAAGCCGAACCAGCCGAAGGCGAGGATGAAGGTCCCCACGATCGCCATCGGAATGTGGTGTCCCGGAATCGCCACGGCCTTACCGTCCCTGGTGTATTTCCCGATCCGCGGCCCGAGGACGACCGCCCCGGCGAGGGCGGCAACTCCGCCCACCATGTGCACGACGGAGGAGCCGGCGAAGTCGACGTGCCCGTGGCCGAGGCCGAAATTCGCCCCGAGCTGGGAGAGCCAGCCGCCGCCCCAGACCCAATTGGCGTAGAGAGGGTAGACCACCATCGACATGAAGAACCCGAAGACGACGAACGAGGACCACTTCCAGCGCTCGGCCATGGCCCCTGTCGGAATGGTCGCTGCCGTGTCCATGAAGACCATCTGGAAGAGGAAGAGGGCGAAAACCCCCACGTCGTAGGCGTCCTGGCCGAGGAAGAAGCCCGTGGTGCCGAAGAGCCCGAACGACTTCCCGAAGAGGCTGATCGCGAACTCGTGAGTGAGCGGCGGCGTCCCGCCGAGCGAGGCGACCCCTCCGCATCCCCCCATCTGCAGCGCGAAGCCGCAGATCCAGTAGCCGAGCATTCCGATGCCGTAGACCATGAAGTTCATCGCCATGGTGTGCGCCGCGTTCTTGGCCCGGCAGAACCCCGTCTCCACCATCGCGAACCCCGCCTGCATGAACATGACCAGGAAGCCGGTGATGAGCGTCCAGACGATGTTGATGGCGATCTTGTTGTGGCCGACGGTCTCCATGACCTCGAGAAGGGCGGGCCGGGCGGCGTCCTTGACGCTGACGTCGGACGCCGTGCCCGTGGCCGCACCCGTGGGGTCGGCTGTCCGCGTGCGGGCGGGCGCCGCCGTTTCCGCGGTGGCAGGAGTCGCCGGGCCGGCCGTCGCGGGCGGCGTGGGAGCGGTCTGCGCGTGGCCGATCGACCGAAGGCCGAAGACTCCCAGCATCAGCGCTGCTCCCATTCCGAAGCTGATGAGCAGCCGGCGAATCGGGCTCATTCCTCCACGCTCCTTTCCGCCGTTCGGGTCGCCTGACGTGCGCGGCGTCGTCACAAGGCCTCCTCGCCGTGCTCGCCCGTGCGGATCCGGACGACATCGGCGAGCGTGGTGACGAAGACCTTGCCGTCCCCGAACTTCCCGGTTCTTGCCGAGGCGACGAACGCCGCGACGACCTTCTCCGCGAGATCGTCGGGCACGGCGACCTCGACCTTGACCTTGGGAAGGAAGTCCACCCTGTATTCGCTGCCGCGATACGTCTCGGTGTGCCCCTTCTGGCGGCCGAAACCCTTGACCTCGCTCACCGTCATTCCCACGATTCCGACCTCCTGGAGGGCGGTCTTCACCGCCTCCAGAAGGTGTGGCCGGACGATCCCTTCGATCTTTTTCATTCGCCGATTCCTCCCCGCTTCTCTAGAAAAGCTTCGGCAGGTTGATGTCGAGCTGGGCCGTGACCTTCCACGGCCCGTTGATTCCGGCGTCGTTGAACCAGACAGGCCCCGCCAGAAGGCTGATGTCCTTCGTGAAGAAGTAGTAGAGGCCGAACCCCCCGCCGCCGATGAGGTTTCTTCC
>JBLMYG010000405.1:0-2957 GCA_050258155.1 Acidithiobacillales bacterium | reverse complement strand
TTCGCCTCGGCGACGGCGAAGCTCCCGGAGTTCGTCAAGGACGGCATGGTCGTGACCGACTCCGAGGAGATCCGCGTGACGGCCATGGGCCGCATCTTCATCCGGAACGTCGCCATGCTCTTCGACGCCTACCTCGAGAAGAAGGCCGAAGACGCCCCACGAATATTCTCGAGGACGCTGTAACTTGGGAGGGCGGATCGGCGTCCTCCTCGTCCAGCTGGGCGGGCCGGAGAAGCGTGGGGAGCTGCGTCCTTTTCTCTACGAGCTGTTCGCCGACCCCGAGATCCTCGGCCTCCCGGCGCCGCTGCGACAGATCGTCGCGTTCTTCTTCGCGCTTCTCCGGGCGCCCACGGCGGCGAAGACGTACGAATTGATCGGATGGTCTCCCATCCGGAGGTGGTCCCGGCTGCAGGCCAGCCTCCTCGAGCGGGAGCTCCTCGCGCGGGGACAGCCCGCCGCGGTCCGCGTCGGGATGACCTGCTCGGAGCCGACGGTGGAGGAGGCGCTCGCCGGTCTGAGGGAAGCGGGGACGTCGCGGCTCGTCGTCCTCCCCCTCTACCCGCAATACTCCGTGACGACGACGAAAGGCTCCTTCGACCGGGTGACCAGAGCCCTCGCGAGGTCGCGCTGGTCGCCCGAGAGGCTCGACGCTCCCCTCGCGTGGTACGACGAGCCGCATTTCATCGCGGCCCACGCCGACCGGATCCGGACGGCGGTGGCGACGCTTCCCGACGCCGATCCCGGAAATACGGTCCTCCTCTATTCGGCCCACTCGCTGCCGGTCGCGACCGTCGAGAAGAAGAAGGACCCCTACCCGCGGCAGATCGCCGAGACGGTCGCCGCCATCGACGAGGCGCTGGGACGGCGGTACCGCTCGCGGCTCGGATACCAGTCGAAGGTGGGACCGGTCGCCTGGCTCACCCCCTCGACCGGGGACGTCCTCAGGGAGCTCGCGAACGACGGGGCACGGCAGGTCGTCGTCGTCCCGGTCGCCTTCGTCTCGGACCACGTCGAGACCCTTTACGAGTGCCGGCTCCTGTACGGCGAGGAAGCCGCCCGGCTCGGCATCCCCCACTACGTCGTCGCCGAGGGGCTGAACGACCACCCGGAGTTCATCCGAGCGCTCGCAGCCGTCGTCTCGCGCCGGCTCGGGGTGCGGTGATGGCCAAGAGCGTCGTCATCGTCGGCGGCGGGGTCACTGGACTCGTGGCCGCGTTCCGCAGGGCATCTCCAGGTGCGACCCTGGTCCTCGAGGCCGACGGCCGGCTCGGAGGATCGGTCCGGACCCTGCGGGAGGGCGGCTTCGTGCTCGAAACCGGGCCCAACACCCTACGAACGACAGCGGCGGCCGACCGACTGATCGCCGACCTCGGTCTCGCAGCGGACCTCGTTTTCGCCGACCGCCGGGCGCCCCGCTGGATCTTCCGGGGAGGACGGCCACGCGCCATCGTCCCCGGCCCGAAAGGCCTTTTCAATACAGTTCTCTCGACCCGAGCGAAGCTGCGCCTCCTCGGCGACCTCCGCCTGCCTCGCCGTCCTTCCTCCCTCGAGGACGAGAGCGTCCGCGATTTCTTCATCCGGCGGTTCGGCGAGGAGGCCGCGACGTACGGCGCCGGGCCGATGGTCTCGGGCGTCTATGCCGGGGACCCGGCGGCTCTCTCCGTCAGGAGCGCATTCCCTCACCTCTGGGAGGCCGAAGCCCGCTCCGGCTCGGTCATTCGCGGCTTCATCGCCGGGGGGCTTGGCTTCGGACGACGGGCCCCTTCTGCCCTCGCCCCCCCGGACCGCCCGGGACGCAGGCACAGGGCGAGGACGGTCAACTTCACCCGCGGCCTCTTTCAGATGGTCGAGGCGCTCGCGGCGAGGCTGGCGAGCGCCGGGGCCCGGATCGAGACGAATGCCGCCGCGGTCCGTCTCGAGGGACCACGGCCCGGTCAGCCGGGACGCTGCTGGAGCGTCCTCACGAAGGACGGGCGCAGCTTCGACGCCGACACGGTCGTCCTCACGCTCGAGCCCGAGGAGACCTCGCGCCTCCTCGGCGAACGGCTTTCCCGCTCGGGCGCGGCCCTGAGCGCGCTTCCGGTCTCGCCCGTCGCGACGGTCATCTTCGCCTTCCGGCCGGCGACGCCCGAGGACGCGCCAAAGGGGTTCGGCGTCCTCGTTCCCCGCGGCGAGGGGATCCGCTCGCTCGGGATCCTCTACCCCGCCTCCCTCTTCGCCGGACGGGCGCCCGAGGGGATCGCCCTGACGACGTCGTTTCTCGGCGGTGCTCTCGATCCGGAGATCGCGGCTGCCGAGGATCCCACGCTGACCGACCTCGCCCTCTCGGAGGTCCGCCGGCTCCACAAGGGGCTCGCGCGGTGCGCCCCGGAAAGAACGTGGATCACCCGGTGGCCGAAGGCGATCCCTCAGATGCCGCTCGGGCACTTCCGGACGATGGCGGCGCTCGACGAGGATCTGGCGTCCATCGACCAGGAAGCCGGAGAACCGGGCACCCTGATCCTCACCGGTGGCTGGCGGGACGGCATCGCGCTGGGAAAACGGATCGAGCGGGGCGAGGCGATCGGCCGAATGCTGTGACGTCCGGCGCCCGGGCCGCGCGACTCCTCAGCGGCTCCCGGAGACCGCGCCGCGGACCGCGGCGATGACTTCGTCCACCTGAGCGTCGGACATCGCCGGCCAGAGCGGAATCGTGATCGTCGAGTCGCCGATCCTCTCGGCGACCGGGAACATCCCGCGCCTGAAGCCGAAGCGCTCGGCGTAATACTTCATCAGGTGGACGGCGCGGTAGTTCACCGCCACCCCGACCCCTTTCGCCTGGATGGCGGCGAGGATACCGTCGCGCCACGCCGGCTCGACCCAGATCGTGAAGAGGTGGCGGGCCGAGACGGCGCCTGCCGGCACGACCGGAAACGACACCCCGGGCGTCGCGCGGAACGCATCCTCGTACCGTCGGC
>JBLMYG010000404.1:0-7549 GCA_050258155.1 Acidithiobacillales bacterium | reverse complement strand
TCGTCGTACGTGAAATCGGCCGGGAGGCCGTTCAGGAACGGCAGGACCGCGACGAGCGCCAGGAGCAGCGCCTCAAGGCGCGACGGGCCCCGCAAGGCCTTCGATCCTTCGCTCACGCGGTGCGAACCCGGCGCGCCGGGTCGAGGCGGTCCACGAGGGCGTCACCGAGGACGTTCGCGGCGAGGACCACCGCGACGATCGCCGCAGCGGGGGCCAGGACGACGTGGGGAGCGTCCAGGATGTGCGCCCGGCCGCCCGCCAGCATCGCCCCCCACGAAGGCGCCGGCGGGGGGACGCCGAGGCCGAGAAACGAGAGGGCGGACTCCGCGAGGATCGCCCCCGCCAGATGGAGCGTCGCCTGCACGACGAGGGGAGCGGCGAGGTTGGGGAGGAGATGCCGGAACAGGACCCGGCTCCTCGCGGCACCCGCAGCGCGTGCTGCGGCGACATAGTCGAGCGTGGAGACCCGCCGTGCCTCGGACCGGGCGAGACGCGCGTACGGGACCCATCCCGCCGCACAGAGCGCGATGACCGTGTTTCGCGCCGACGGTCCCAGCACGGCCGCGAGGGCCACGGCGAGCAGGAGCCCGGGGAAGGCGAGGACGAGATCGGCGGCGCGCCCCGCGGAGGCATCCAGCAGGCCGCCGCGCTCCCCCGCCGCGAGGCCGAGAAGGGAGCCCGCCACGGCGGAGACCAGCACGGCCGTGCCCGCGACGCCGAGCGAGATGGTGGCGCCGTGAGCGACCCGCTGAAGGATGTCGCGTCCGAGCTCGTCGGTCCCGAGCGGCGGCGAGAGGGCCGGCGGGACGAGGCGCGCGCGAAGGTGGACGCGCGTGGCGCCGTCGCCCGGAAGGAGCGGCGCGAGGAGGGCGACGAGGAACGCAGCGGCCAGGACGGCGGCCGCGACGCGCACGCCGCCGGTCACCCGCTCCTCCGCGCCGCCGCCCGCGGGTCGAGCCGCGCTGCCGCCGCGTCGACGGAGGCGTTGACGACCACGTAGACGGAGGCGATGAAGAGGACGCATCCCTGGACCGTCGGGTAGTCACGCCGCTGGATCGACTGGATCAGGAGGCGTCCCACGCCGGGCCAGGAGAAGATCGTCTCCGTGACGACGGCGCCGGTCAGGAGCGAGCCGACCTGGAGCCCCGCCACGATGAGGACGGGGGGTAGGGCGTTCCTCGCGGCGTGGCGAAGGGCGGCTTTCATTCGCCCTTCCCCTCGCGCCTGCGCCGCCAGCATGTAGGGTTTCGTCAGCTCCTCGGCCAGCGACGCCCGGATCATCCGCGAGAGGAGCGCCGACAGGGCCAGGCCCAGGGTCACGGCCGGCAGGACGATCGATCCGGGCGCCTCGCGCCCCGAGACCGGGAGGAGACCGAGGTCGACGGAAAAGACGAGGACGAAGACGGGGCCCGAAACGTAGTTCGGCGTCGACACGCCGACGAGTGCGCCGACGCGGAGGGCCTTGTCGGCCGGCCTGCCGCGGCGGAGCGCGCCGACGACGCCTGCCGGAACGGCAACCGCGAGGGCCGCCAGGAACGCGGCGGCGGCGAGGGTCGCGGTGGCGGGTACGGCCCGGCGAATTTCGGCCCAGACGGGCCTCCGGGTCTGAAGCGACAGGCCGAGGTCTCCGCGCATGAGGCCCGAGAGCCACGCTGCGTACTGCGCGGTCAGCGGGCGGTCCAGCCCGAGATCGTGCCGGAGAGCGGCGACGTCCCCCGGCGCCGCCCCCTCGCCGAGCATCGCCGCCGCCGGATCGCCCGGGATCAGGTGGATCAGAAGGAAGACGATCGTCGCCGCGCCCCAGAGATGGAGCACGACCGCTGCGAAACGTCGGAGGACCGGCACGCTCCGGAGTCTACGGTTTGAGGCCCAGCACTTTCATTTCGTAGAGGAGCGACTGGCGCGAGAGGCCGAGCCGCTTCGCAGCCCTGGTCCTGTTCCCGCCGCTCTCGTCGAGCGCCCGGCCGATGGCCCTCCGCTTCGCGTCGGCGACCTCCTTGCGGTAGGAGCCCGCATCCTGCCCCGGCGTCGCGGCGGCCCGTCGGACGGCCGGCGGAAGGTGCTCGAGGCCGACGAGTGACGACGGCGAGGCGAGAGCCCGGGCCGCCTCGAGCCCCGAGAGGAGCTCGCGCACGTTGCCGGGCCAGGCGTAGGCGAGGACGGCGCTCCGGGCCTCGGCGGTCAAGGTGGCCGTCCCGAGCGCCGAGGCGACGAGGCGCATGAGGTCGCGGGGCCTCCTGCGAAGAGGAGGGAGGTGCACTTCCAGGCCGGCCAGCCGGTAGAGAAGATCCCGGCGGAAGGAGCCGTCGTCCACCATCGCCTCGAGGTCCCGGTGCGTCGCCGAGACGATGCGCAGGTCCACGGGGCGCGTCCGAACGTCGCCGACGCGCCGGATTTCCCTCTCCTGAAGGACCCGAAGCAGCTTGGCCTGGAGCGCCAAGGCGAGGTCGCCGATCTCGTCGAGGAAAAGGGTGCCGCCCGAGGCCTCCTCGACGAGGCCGCGCCGGTCGCGATCGGCGCCGGTGAAGGCGCCGCGGAGGTGGCCGAAGAGCTCCGACTCGATCAGGCTTCCCGTCAGAGCCGCCACGTTGACAGGGACGAACGGGCCCGGCCGTCCGGAAAGGCGGTGCACCTCGCGGGCCAGCAGCTCCTTTCCGCACCCCGTCTCGCCGAGGATGAGGACGGGGAGCTTCGTCCGGGCCACCTTCCTGATCTCTTCGATGACCTTCCGCGTCTCGCCGTCCTCGGCCACGAAGGACGGTGGCGAGAGGGGAGGCTGCGGGCGCGCGGCCTGCGAAGTGGCCAAGGCGTCGAGCGCAGCGCCGAACCTCTCCCCTGCCGAAGGGAGGCCGGCGCGAGCCGCGGCGCGCCGCCCCAGCTCCAGGAGCGGCACGGCAGAGGGACGCGCGAAGAACTCCGGGAACCGGCCCTTCCACTCCAGAAGGCGGGCCGCGACGTCCGCCGCGTCCCTCGCGTCCGTGAGGCGCGACTCCATCCGGAGGACGAGATCAGCGCGCGGCGGGCGTCCCGCCCGAAGGTCTGCCTCGGCCCGGAAGAGAGCCCGCTCCGCCTGCGGCAGCTCCGCCATCCCTTCACCGGAGTCCCGGCCGAGGTCTCCGCGTGCCGAGGCGAGCAGTCGGCGGCGGAGCGGCTCGGTCTGTTCCCGGTTGTCCGGCAGCGTCCCGGCCTTCTCGAGCAAGGCGGCAGCCTCCGCGGGTTGCCGCGTCGAGAGAAGGCGCGCGGCCTCGAGGATCTGGATCTCCCGCCAGGTCGGGTGCCCCGGGGCTGCCGCCTGCCGGGCCTCGGCCTCGCGATAAGCGGCGCCCCATGCCTCGTCGTCGCCGTCCAGCCGCGCCAGCTGCTGCTTCGAGGCCGCCGCGAAGAGGAACAGGTGCTCCCGGCCCGCCCGCGACTCGAACCGAAGGACCGGCCCCAGCGTCTCGCGGGCGAGCTCGAAGCGGCCGGCCCGGAACGCGAGGTCGATCCGGTTCCCCAGCGCCGAGAGATACCGCTCCTCGTCCCCCGCCTCCGCATAAAGGGAGAGGGCCCTTTCCAGCTCCTCCTCGGACTCCGCGAACTCCCCGGCGTGGAACGAGGCTGTCGAGGCGTCGAGCGAGGCGTCGGCACGGCGCCGGGGGTCCGGCGACAGATCGCGCGCACGCCGGAAATGGGCCCGCGCCTCCGAGAAGCGTCCGTCGTCGATGGCGACGAAACCGGACGTCATCAGAAACTCCCTCGCTTCCTCCGGATCGGACGCGGAAAGCTCCCCGGCCGCCCCTTCGAGAAGACGACGGGCGGCGGCCAGCTCGCCGCGACGCGACGCGACCTCGGCGGCGAGTCGCGCGCGCCGGAGCCGGAGGTCCGGGGGCGCTTCGCCGGTCCACGGCGGCAGGCTGTCGAGAAGCCGCGACGCCTCCCCGGTCCGCTTGAGGTCGAGCAGCACCTGCGCTCGGGCGAGCAGAGCGCCCGGAGAGCCGTCAGCAGCCACCATCCCCAGTGCCGTCTCCGCGTCGCCGAGACGCGCCAGCACACGAGCGAGGGCGGATCGCTCCTGGAGGGAGACCCCGATGAAAACGGCCCGAGAAAGGCGCCCGGCGGCGGCACGGGCATCGGCTACCCGGCCCGACTCCCAGAGAATCGGGACCGCCAGGTCGCTCCTTCCGAGATCGGGTGCGCTCGCCGGGGCTCGGAGCAGAAGATCGAGAGCGAGCCGACGATCCCCCCGGCGTATCGCCTCCTCGAGAAGCTCCCGCGCCGCCCGGACGTCGTCCTCCGTGCCCCGGGCCAGGGCCGCGAGGACGAGACGCTCGCCGGGGAGCCCACTCTCCTCGAGCCGCTCGACGATGCTCCGGCGCGCTGCCGCCGAGAGCCGGGCCGCGAGGCGCCGCCGTTCCTCTTCGAGGGCGAAGCGCCACCCGTCGCTTTCCGGAACAACCCGCCCGGCGTCCCCGGCGCGCCGGATCGCTTCGGAGGCCTCCTCCTCCCGGACTCCGCCGGCCCGGGCCAGCTCCACTTCGGAGAAACCGGATCCGAGGAGGGCGGCTGCGGAGAGCAGAGGCTCCCTCGGCGCGGATTCTGGCCGGAACCGGATGAGCGTCGGTGGCCGCTTGCCTGCCGGGTCGAACGCCGCCGCCAGGCTGCGAGCCAGGCGGAGGAAGCGAGCGGGCTCCTGACGAACCGCCGTAGCGATGCCGTCCCACACGGCTGCCGCCTCCGCCCAGCTCCGGAACGGCAACCAGAAGAGGGAGGCCACGTCTCCCGGCGAAAGCCGCGCGCTCAAGGGGATCCGTTCCTCCCATGGATGCGGCGCACGGGAGCGCGTCTCGAAGAGCCGAAGTCCCGCGCGAGCGAGCTCGCCGTCGAACGCCTTCCGCGACCGCCCGTCCCAGGCGTCGCCGTTCAGCGCGACGACGGCGGTCGGCGGACCGAAAGGCCAGCGGGCGACCCGTCGTCCCGCGGCAAGAGCGGAGATGCCTTCGGCGCGAGGGTCGGCTCCGAGTCGGCGCGAGAGGAGTCTCAGGGCGCTCCCTTCCTCGAGGCGGTCCCCGGCCTCCACCTCCACGAAGCCGGCCGGGGACCTGCGCGAGGCCCCACGAACCACGAAGAGGGCGCCTTCCCCCTCGGCGGCCTGGACGAGCACCCTTCCGCCGCCATCCCCTTCGACCTCGGCCACTGGATACGAGAGCCCGAGGAGATCGGAGCCAAGGGCCGGCCCTTCACGAGCACGGCGCGCGAGCTCCGGGATCAGCCCCTCCGGCGAGGTGCCGGTCGCGTGGGCCTGCAGCGCCGACACGGCCGCGGCGGTCGCCGCCTCCGCGAGACCGCCCCGCACGAGAGCGCGCTCGACCGCCCGCCTCAGCGCCTCGGCGTCAGAGCCGACGGCCGACCCGCCGCCGAGCCGAACGGCTGTCGCCGCGACGAGAAGCGCCGGCGGCACGGCCCGCCACTCCGGCACCGGCAGCGCGCCGAGGGCCGGGCGATGCTCCGAGCCGGGCCGGAGGCCGATCCCGACGACGTCCTCGGGCGCCACGCCGAGACCGTGGAACTTGAGGAACGAGGCCAGGGCCGCGAGCCGGACGAGAACGGCCGCCGTGTGCGGCGCGTCGTCCGAGCGCCCGAGAGGCCGGGGCGGCACCGGCCGTGGAAGGAGCACGAGGCCCTCCTCGGCCGGAAGCGCTGCCGTGAACTCCGGAAGAAGCGGATGCCATAGCGTCGTCAGCCGGCCTCCGCCGACCGCGAGATCGGCGCGGCCGATAACCCAGCACGCGCCTCTCGAAGAGGGGTCTCCCGCTCCGCTCCTCGGCCTCTGCATGGATCGCCTTGACAGCGGAACATTTCGCACCCTCGGCGCCCCGTCAAGGGCCTGCGGCCAAAGGCAGGTGCAGCGTCAGGGTGATGTGCGCTGGCTGAAGAGCGTCGCCTCCGGGAGGAGCGCACGGAGTGCGAAGGCGTAGAGCCCGTGGGAAGGGAGGCGCGGCAGCTTCGAGCCCGCATCGCCGAAGAGCGCATCCTCTTTTTCGGTGAACGTCTCCCCGCTGGCCGGGTCGCGGAGAGCGCCCCCCTTGCGCACGAGATGACGGGCCTCGGGAGCGTACACGCGGACTTCCCCCGCCGCGGCCCCGGCGACGATCAGCACCGGCGTCTCCCCGATGGTGTCTTCCAGGAGCGGTACCCTCCGCAGGAGGGCGATCGGATAGGCCCTGAGAGTTCCGCTGGCCTGCACGACCACGAGCGGTTCCTTCGGAGCCAGGCCGGGCGGCGGCGGAACCCAGACGGGAAACATCGGACCAGGGCTCTCGGCATACGCTCCGTAGGCGGCTCCCGGCCTGTAGTCGCGCGTGGTGCCGGTCGCTAGCGAGAGAACCCGCGATCCGGGATGGCGGGTCCGCCACTCCTTCCACGTCGTGGCCACGAGCGGAAGGGACGGCAGGCGTTTTCCGCTTCCCGCCTGCGGGCCCCAGACCGGCTCGCCGGTCATCTGGCTCCAGAGGTTCCCGCTCTGCTCGTCGAGCATCAGCTTGTTCGAGCGATAGAGAAGCCCCGACGAGGCGAAGGTCCAGGTCTCCCCCTCGCCCAGCGTCGTCTCGTAGAGGATCGCCGCGTCGCAGAGAGGGTCCCATGCGAGCGTGACGGTGCGGCCTCCCAGGACGTCGTTCACGATCTCGTGCCAGTCGAGAATCCGCTCCGGGTACGCCCTCGCCTCCCCCGCGACGGCCGCGCCGAACACGATCTCGTCGTCCGCGAGCCAGAAAGCCTCGCTCGCCGGCACGGTCCTCGGTATCCGGAGCGCCGGGATGCCACGGGGGACGACGCCGCCGAAGACGACCTCCTCGGCGCGAATCGTCCGCGGCACGCCCGTCCGGAGAATCGCCGTGAAGTCGGGGTGGATCTTCGCGTAGAGGCTCGCCTTGAAGGAGACGTAACCGGGCCCGGGGGCGATCTCCTCGTGCCGGCCCACGGCGGCCACGGCGTCCCGATAGCGCTCGAGAGAGGGCTCCCGGAGGAGAGCCGAGAGCGTGGCGAGGACGTCGGGGACCGCCTCGGGGGGCGCGAAGAACGACGCGTCCATGAGCCCCGCAGCGAGCGAGAGTTCCCGCGAGGCGAGAATGGCCTTTCCCGCCTTCGCCCTCACCGCGGCGTCCGGCGACATCAGGGAGACGACGAGCGACCAGTCCGCGGGGTGTCGGGCGTCCGCCGCTGCCACGAGGGCGGCGAGGAGAATCCCGGCGGTACGTTCCGCGATCATCCGGGACTCCCGCTTCGGCGGCTGGCCGCTCCGGCAAGCCGGCCCCATTCCTCGAAGAACCCGGGGAACGATTTCGCGACGGCGGCCGGCTCGTCGAGCGTGGAGCCGGGCGGAAGCGCAAGGGCGAGGACGGCAGCTGACATCGCCACGCGATGGTCGCCGTGCGCGGCGAAGTCCGCGCGCCTCGGCCTCCCGGCCGCCCCCTCGATGACGAGGCGGAGGCCGGCCCCCGAGTCTTCCTCGCGCGCCGACGAGCCGGCGCGCTCGAGAAGATCGACCACCGCCGAGAGGCGGTCCGACTCC
>JBLMYG010000403.1:0-8061 GCA_050258155.1 Acidithiobacillales bacterium | reverse complement strand
AAGCTCCTCGAAAAGCAGAAGGAGGGGAAGAAACGGATGAAGAGGGTTGGCCGCGTCGATCTCCCCCAGGAGGCCTTCCTCGCCGTCCTGAAGGTCGACGGGTGACCGGCTCTCCAGCCCCTCGGCGCTCGCTCGCGGGCGAGCTGGGCGGCTACACGGAGGCGATGCTGGCGGCCGTTCTCGTCGCCCTTTTCTTCCGAACCTACGTCGTCGAGGCCTTCAATATCCCGACAGGCTCGATGGAGCCGGGCCTTCTTCCGGGGGACCACATCGTCGTCGACAAGTTCCTCTATGGCGCCTCCGCCGGGCCCTGGGGAGGGTTCCTTCCTCTGCGCGATCCGGCGCGCGGAGACGTCATCGTCTTTCGCTCTCCCGCCGAGCCGTCACTCGACCTCGTCAAGCGCTTCGTCGGGCTCCCGGGCGAGACCGTCGAGATCTCGTCGAAGCGGCTGCTCGTGGACGGCCGGCGGCTCGCCGAGCCCTACGCCGTTCATCGCGACCCCGACGTCCTGCCGCGGAGCCCGGACGTCCCGCGGGCGCTCGCCACCCGGGACCACTTCGGGCCGGTCCGCCTCGGCGCCGGCGAATACCTCGCGCTCGGCGACAATCGTGACGACTCGCAAGACTCGCGGGTCTTCGGTCCGGTCCCCCGGAGCCTCCTCAAGGGGCGCGCCGTGTTCGTCTACTGGTCCTTCGACGAGCGTGCCGCGGGCGCCATCCGGGGCCGGGGAGCGAGGCTGCGCCGCTTCCTGGACAACGCGCTACACTTTTTCGATCGGACCCGCTGGGGACGGACAGGCAGGCGCGTCGATTGAGGATTCGGGTCGCCCTGCGGGCGGGGGGAGGTGGAACGGAATGCTGAAGAGGGAGCGGCGGCGCGAGGCGGGCGAGGGAATGTTCGGCATTCTCATCGGACTCGCCATTCTCTTCGTGGTGGTGACGGCCGGCGTCAAGATCGTTCCCCTGCACATCCACGGGGCGGAGATGCTCGACGCAATGAACGAAACGGCGAACTTCGGAGGGCTGAAGACCCCCGAACGGCTGAAAGACGATCTCTTCGCGCGCGCGGAGGACGTCCAGGCGCCGGTCACGCTCCAGAACATCACGATAGAGCGGAACGGCCCGTATATCACCGTGCAGGTGAAGTACCAGGAAAGCGTCGACGTCTTCGGCTACAAGTACGTCTACAACTTCGACAAGAAGGTCGAGAAGCTGGTCTTTTAGGGAACCGGGGGGAACCCGCTTGCGACGACGCTTCGCGTCGTCCCCCCGGACCCCCTCCGCGCATGGCGGTGTGGCTCATGGGGCGTTCATCCAGAAAGGAACAAGATGCCACGGCCGAAGCGGTCCGGCTGGACGTCTTCCTCGACGTGGCGTGTCTCTTCCCGACGCGGTCGCAGGCCGCCGCCGCCTGCAAGGGGGGAAAGGTGGACGTGAACGGCTGCGCCGCCGATCCGCACCGGCTCGTCCGGGTCGGTGACGGCCTCGCCCTCACGACGCCGGCGGGCCGCCGGACGTTCGTCGTTCGTGCGCTCGCGGAGAAACACGTTCCGAAGGCCGTCGCCCGGACCCTGCGGGAGGAGACGACGCCCGAGCCGACGCCGGAGCAGCGCGAGGCGCAGCGGCTCGACCGGCTTCTCGCCCCCCGTCGCGACGACGGGCAAGGACGCCTCTCGCGCAGGGAGCGGAGGGACCGGGAGAGGTTCCGGGGGTGGTGAACGGCGCCTGGGCGCGCCGGCCATACGTCCCGCGCCTTCGCGCCTACGAGGCTCTCGCCGCGCTCCAGGTCGTCGGTGTCTGGCTCCTGGTCCGGTGGGTCGCCCTCATCGACCTCCCGAGGGGAAAGACTCTCGCCGACGAGTTTCCGTTCGCTCTCCTCGTCGTGGGACTGACAGCCGGCGGCTTTCTCCTCCGGACGCTCCTCGTCGCCTGGCGCAACGGGCGGACGCGGGCCGGCCTCCTGCTCCGTGCCGGCGTGCGGCCAACCGCCCTCCTCGACGTCGTCCGGTTCGTCCTCGTCGTCGTTCTCGCGGCGTACGGCTACACGTGGCTGAAGGTCTTCGTGCCGCTCCTCAATCCGGCCCTCTTCGACGCCGAGCTGGCCCGGCTCGACGCCGCGGTCCACGCCGGCCTGAACGTCAACCGCTTTGCCATAGAACTTCTCCCTTTCCCTGCGTTCCACCGGGCCCTCGACTCGTACTACGCGCTCTTCCATGCGACCGTCCTCGCTGGCCTCGGCTGGTTTGCGTCGGCGCTCTCTCTGAGGGAGCGGGCGCGCTTCGCGGCGGGCTTCACCCTTCTCTGGCTCGCGGGCTCGTGGCTCTACCTCGCCGTCCCGAGCCTCGGGCCCTGCTACGCCTTTCCGGCGGACACCGAGAGCATCCAGGGCTCGCTCCCGCTCCAGACGGCCACCCAAGAGCTCCTGATCCGCCAGTACAGGACCGTAAGGGGGCTCCGCTCGGGGGGCGCGGAGGGGATGGCCCTGAACCCGATCCTCGGCGTGGCGGCGATGCCCAGCCTTCATGTGGCCGCCCAGGCCTTTTTCGCCCTCTTCGCTCGCAAGAGGAGCCGGCCGGTATTCATCTTCTTTGCGGCCGCGACCCTCCTGACGTTCTACGGCTCCCTCGTCACGGGATGGCACTACGCGGTCGACGGCTACGCCGGCCTTCTCCTCGGGTGGCTTTGCGTCCGTCTGGCCGATCGCGGCGCGGCGGGCCGCGCGGTGTGACCGGGAGCCGGAAGCTCCGCCGACTGCGGCCTCGGATCTACGAGGTCGTCGCCACCCTGAACGTTCTCGCGGTTCTCCTCCTCCTTCGAGCCGTCGGAGGCCTTCCCGCCATCCCGTGGGGCTTTCTCGCCGGAATCCGGGTCTTCGTCGTTCCGATGGCCCTTTTCGTCGTCGGCGCCCTCGCGCTCAGGACCTTCTGGATCGCCTTCCGGGACGGGAGACACCGCGCCCATCGCTTTCTCATCGTCACGCTCCGGCCCGCTTCCGCCCTCGACCTGATCCGCCTTCTCGTCGTGAGCGGGCTCGTCTATTTCGGCCACATCTGGCTCAAGGTCCAGGTGCCGTTTCTGAACCCCCGCCTTCACGACGCCGGCCTCGCGCGGCTCGATTCCGCCCTCCACTTCGGCCTGAACCCCGGCCCCTTCGCCCTCGCCCTCTTTCCATGGCCGCTCGTCTGGCGGGCCATCGACGGGTACTACGCGGCCTTCGTCCCCCTCACCGTGGCCGGCCTCGCCTGGTTCGCCACGACGCCCTCCCTGCAGGCGCGGGCCCGCTTCGCCGCGGGGTTCGCCTATCTCTGGATCGGGGGAGCCTGGCTCTATGTCGCGATCCCCTCCCTCGGCCCCTGCTACGTCTTTCCTGCGGACTACGCCGCCGCGATCGCGAGCATGCCGCTCCAGGCGGAGGTGCAGAGGCTCCTGATCGGGCACTACCGGATGCTCCTGACGGCGGCCGCCCGTCACGAGACGATCCGGATCGTCCCGCTCTTCGGCATCGGCGCCATGCCGAGCCTCCACGTCGCGGCGCAGGCCTTTCTCGCCCTTTTCGCCTGGAAGCGAAGCCGGCCGGCCTTCTTCATCTTCTCCGCCGCGACCGTCCTGACGTTCTACGGCTCCCTCGTCACCGGGTGGCATTACGCGGTGGACGGCTATGCGGGCGTTCTCCTCGCGCTCCTCGCCTGGCGCCTCGGCGAGCTGACATGGTCCGGGCGGGCGCTCTCCCGGTCGTAACATTCGGGTGTGGCGATGAGGGTCCTCCTCTACACGGGGAAAGGGGGCGTCGGCAAGACGACGGTCGCCGCCGCGACCGGCCTCGTCCTGGCCGCACGGGGGAAGCGGACGCTCGTCATGTCGGTCGACCCTGCCCACTCCCTCGCCGACGCCTTCGACCTCCCTGTCAGCCTCGCGGACCGCCACCGGGGCGAGCCGGTCCCCGTCGCGGAGAATCTCTGGATCCAGGAGGTGGACGTCACCGAGGAGATCGGACGGCACTGGAAGGACATCGCGGGGTACATCGCGACGCTCCTCGCCGTCACCGGGGTGGAGGAGGTCCTCGCGGAGGAGCTGGCGATCTTTCCGGGCATGGAAGAGGTCTCGGCCCTCCTCTATGTGAATCGGTACGCCCGGGAGATGGCGTACGACGTCCTAATCCTCGACTGCGCGCCGACGGGGGAGTCGCTCCGGTTCGTCTCGCTCCCGCCCACGCTCGACTGGTACATGAAGAAGCTCTTCCGGATCCAGCGGTCACTTCTCAAGGTGGCGCGGCCGGTGGCGAAGGGCGTGATGAACGTTCCTCTTCCGCCCGAGCGCTATTTCGAGAACGTCCAGTCGCTGGCCGAGAAGCTCGACGGGGTCGACGCCCTTCTCAAGGATCCGAAGACGACGACGGTTCGCCTCGTCACGAACGCCGAGAAGATCGTCATCCGCGAGACGCAGCGCGCCTTCATGTACTTCGGGCTGTACGGCTTCACGGTGGACGCGGTTCTCGTGAACCGCCTCCTCCCCGCCGACGTCGCCGACCCGTTCTTCGGCAAGTGGCGGAGGACGCAGGAGCAGTTTCTCGAGGAGGCGCGGCGCTACTTCGACCCGGTCCCGATCTGGACCCTTCCGCTCTTCGACGACCAGGTCGTCGGAGCCGAGTCGCTCCGGCGTCTCGGGCGCGACCTGTACGGCGACCGCGATCCGGCAGCCTCGTACCGCGTCCGGCCCCCGTACCGCTACGCCAAGAGCGGCGGATCGTACGTCCTGACGCTGGAGCTCCCCTTCGTCGAGAAGGACGAGGTGGAGCTGGCCGTCGCCTCGGGAGACCTGATCGTCCGGATCGGCAACGTTCGCCACCACATCCCCATCCCGCGGACCCTCGCGGGTGCCTCGCCCGCGGCGGCGAAGGTGGAGAACGGAAGGCTCACCGTCCGGTTCGGAAAGGCGAAGGCCGGAGGGCCGGCGGCGGCCGCCCGCTAGAGATGCCGAAGAGAGGGGGTCCGATGAACGACGTCCCGAAGAGCGACGGGGGAAAGCCGAGGCGCCGGTCGCGCCGGCGCCGAAAGGCTGCCGACCCGGTCGAGCGCGACTTTGGCCCGGGGGTCAGGGACGACCCCGCCGCGCCGGCGGCGTCCCGGCCTGCCGCCTCCGGCCCGATCCCCGGCCTCGCCTGCGCCGGAGAGAACTGCCTCCTGAAGCCCGCCGCCGACCTCGTCGGGAAGTTCGCCCTCTCCCTCGCCGGGCGGGCCACGCTCGGCCGCGCCGCCGGCTCGGGCCTCGAGCTCCTGAAGGCCCTCCGCGACTTCCTGAACGAGGAGATCGCTCTCGCCGAGCGGGCGTCGGGAAAGGCCGGCGGTTCTCCGCGCTACGAGAAGATCAAGGTGGAGTAGCGACGCTCAGCCGAGCGCTGCCGCGATCTCGGCCACGATGGCCCGCGCGGCCGCGACGCCGTCGCGGGCGCTGAGAATGGGCCGGCCAAGGACGAGGAGGTCGGCGCCCGCGCGGATCGCTTCGCCCGGCGTCGCGACGCGCTTCTGATCGCCCTTGTCGGCGCCCGCCGGCCGGACGCCGGGGGCGACGAGGAAAAAGTCGGGCCCGCAGCCAGAACGGATGGCTTCAATCTCCTCCGGCGAGCAGACGACGCCGTCGAGGCCGGCCTCCTTGGCGAGGAGGGCGAGCCGGAGCGCCGCTTCCCGGGGCGTCCCGGCGAGACCGATCCGCCCGAGCGCGGCGGCGTCGAGCGAGGTGAGGATGGTGACAGCGACCAAAGAGGGGCGCGGAAGTCCCGACGCGGCCGCGGCCGCCCGGGCTTCCTCGGCAAAGGCGGTCATCATCTCCCGCCCCCCGGAGGCGTGACAGTTGACGATCGACGCCCCGGTGGCGACGGCCGCCGCCGCCGCGCGGGCCACGGTGTTCGGGATATCGTGGAGCTTCAGATCGAGGAAGACGCGCGCCCCCGCTGCCGCGACCTCCCGGACGAGCCCCGGCCCCTGCGTGACGAACGCCTCGAGGCCGAGCTTCAGAACGCCGACTTCCGGCGCGAGCGCCCGGGCCGCTTCGAGGATCGCCTCACGCGTCCCGAGATCGAGAGCGACGGCAAGGCGCTTCCGGGCGGCGAGCTGGTTCATCTGAGAATGAGAAGGCCCGCGCGGAGGGGGTTCGGGGGAACCCGGCGGCTCGGACGCCGAAGGCGCGCGGGTTCCCCTGAGTCTTTCATGCGAACGTGTGCTCGGGCCGGGGCCGCGTTCTCAGCGTCCCGGTCAGCTCCGAGACGCGCCGGACCCCGTGCTGCTCGCACCAGTCGTCCAGCTCGTCCACGAGCCGCGCCGACAGGGAGGGATCGCGGAAATTCGCCGTGCCGACCTGGATCGCGTCGGCGCCGGCGATCAGGAACTCGACAACGTTCTCGACGGTCTCGATCCCGCCGATGCCGAAGATCGGCACCTTCGGCAGCGCCTTTCGCACCTCCCAGACCATTCGGACGGCGATGGGGCGGATGGCCGGACCCGAGAGGCCCCCCGTCGTGAAGCCGATTCGCGGCTGGCGCGTCTCGACGTCGATCGAGAGGCCGACGACGGTGTTGATGAGGGAGAGGATCTCCGCCCCCCCGTCGACGGCGGCCCGGGCCGTCGCGGTGATGTCGGTGACGTTCGGAGAGAGCTTCACGATGAGGGGGAGAGGCGTGGCGGCCCGGACCTTCTTCGTGAGGGCGGCGAGCGCCTGCGGGTTGTTCCCGTAGATGAGCCCTCCCTTCACGACGTTCGGGCAGGAGACGTTCAGCTCGATGGCGGCCACGCGGCGGTCGCCGCCGATCCGCTCGACGACGGCGACGTACTCCTCCTCGGTGTCGCCCCAGACGTTCGCGATGACCGTGGCCCCGAGCCGATGCAGCTCCGGCAGGGTCTCCGACAGGAAGGCCTCGACGCCGATGTTCTGAAGGCCGATGGCGTTCAGCATTCCGGCGTCCGTCTCGCAGATCCTGGGCGGGGGGTTTCCGTGGCAGGGCCGCGCCGAAAGCCCCTTCACGGAGATGGCTCCGAGCTTTCCGAGCGGGAGGAACTCCGCGAACTCGAGGCCGTAGCCGAAGGTCCCCGAGGCGGTCGCGATCGGGTTTTTCAGCGCGAGCCGGCCGAGGCGGACGGAGAGATCCGTGCTCATGGCCGGACGCGGCTCCAGTCGATGGCCGACGGCGGCAGGCATGGCCCCTCTTTGCAGATCGTCGCGAAGCGGCCGTCCGTCGTCGGCTGCACGCAGCCGAGGCAGACGCCGAAGCCGCACGCCATCTCGGACTCGAAGGCGAAGGAGGCGTCGAGTCGGGCCTTCTCGACGATCTTCGCGAGGGCCCGGAACATCGGGAGCGGCCCGCAGGCGAAGACACGTCGGAAGAGGGCTCCCCCCTCGAGCGCCTGCGTCACGAGGTCCGTCACGAATCCCTTCCGGCCGAGCGAACCGTCGTCGGTCGCGTAGCGGCAGCGGTGCGGTCCGAGAAAGCGCTCGAAATCGCCGCGTTTCAGGACCTCCTTCTCGTTCCGGCCGCCGTAGAAAAGGTCGGCCGGGATCTTCCGCGCGGCGAGCTCCCTCGCGAGGAGGACGAGCGGAGCGAGGCCGATCCCGCCCGCGACGAGGGCGACGCGGTCCGACGGTGTCAGGTCGTCGATGGGGAAGGGGACCCCGAGCGGACCGAGGACCGGAACCGGCGTCCCCTCCGCGAGGCGGCCGAGCAACGTCGTCCCGACGCCGATCGCCTTGACGACGAACTCCATTGCGGGGACACCGGCCATCTTGGTCACGTCGGCGACCGAGAAGGCGCGCCGGAGGTAGGGCCGGAGGCCGTCGCCCGCCTGAAGCATGGCGAAGTGGCCGGGCTTCGTCGCGGGGCCGATGCTCCCCGCCGCGAGATAGAGCGAATAGTGGACCTCGTCGTAGTGGACGGTCCTGAGGACGCGCAGCGGTTCGTTGACGGCCATCGGGTGGGGGGCGAGACTCGCCGGGCGCGGATTATGAGCGAGCCCTCCCGGCCGTTCCACCCTCTTCTCGCGGGAGCGGCCGCCGGTGTCGCCTGGGCAGACCTTC
>JBLMYG010000402.1:0-10382 GCA_050258155.1 Acidithiobacillales bacterium | reverse complement strand
CCGGCCGGTAGGTGCGGAAGAGGCCGAGGAGATGCCGCCCGCGTGGGTCGCGTTCGAGCTCCGCCGCCTTCGATCGGGCCTCCTCGGGCGAGTAGGAGACCGAGACGACCTTCACGAGGGTCGGCGCGTCCTGGAAGGCCTGGACCCTCGGCGCATCGAGCGCCCGGGCCTCGCTCAGCATCTGGGCCGCTTCCGTCGTCCGGAAGGTCTCCGCGTAAAGCAGAGCCAGGTTGTAGCGGGCCACGACGCTCCGGGGGTCACGGCGAAGCGCTTCCCCGTAGTCCTCCTGCGCGGAGCCGAAATCGCCGTCCACGAACCGGATGTTTCCGCGGTTCACGAGCGAGCGGCTCTCCCGGGGCGACAGCTCTGCCGCCGCCGTGTACTCCGCGACCGCCCGCTCGTTCTGCCCGAGCGCCTGGTAGACACGGCCCAGCAGGAATCGGATGTCGACGTCGTCGGGCGCGACGTTGCACGCCTGTTCCAGCGTGTCGACGACCCGCTGGTCGTAGCGGTACTCCTCGAGAGCCTCGGCGCTCCGGAATATCGGGGAGGAGGAGACCGCGAGATCGTAGGAGACCCGGTCGAGGAGGGGGAGGAGGGGGATCGAGAGCGCCAGCGCGACGACCGCTGCGATCTTCTGCGGCCACGTGGCGTAGCCGAGGACGAGGACGAAGAGGTAGAGGCCGAGCCAGAGGACGTCGAAAGAGAGGAGGAGCGGCAGAACGAGCATCGCCACCACGAGGAGATCCTGTCCGCGTCCGCCTCCGAGGAGCCGCGCCGCGGTCTCCGACAGGTCGTGACCCAGGCGCCGTCCGTGCCGGACGAGGAGGATCACGAGCACGGCCAGGGCCGTCGCGACGAGAGCGGCGGAGAGGACGAGGGCGATGCGCGTCGTGAGGATCCGCCGCGACTCGCCGTCGGCGAGCATGGCGCGGCACGCCCCGAGGAGCTCCGGCACGATGGCACGCAGCTGGCGGCTCCGTACGGCGAGCGACAGGCGGGCCCAGCGCGGCTCGGGGAGGTCGGGATCGAGCCGCGTCGCCGACTGGAACGCCTCGAGGGCGAGGTCTGTCTTGCCCTGCGAGAGCTGCCGCCGTCCCAGGACCGTGGCCGAGAGCGCGAGGTCCGTGACCCGCCGGACCTCGATCTTCTGCGCGTACCGGAGGATCTCGTCGATCTTGACGCGCGCGGTAATCGGGTCTCCCTCTTCCTGCGCCGCGAGCCAGGCGAACCACTGGCCCCGGACCTGGCGCCGGAAGGCGAGCTCGGTCGACTCGCCGGGAGCGACGAGAGCCTGTGCCTGCGCTCGCCCGGCCGCGAGGGTAACGGCGGCCAGAAAGATCGCCACAACGGCAGGGCCGGCGCGCCCACGGTCGCCGCCGCGGCGCGGCCGGTCAGGGGCGGCGGCGCTTCCTGGCCTCTTCAGCCTTTCCTCGCGGGGGAGGGAATCGGCGGTCGGCCGGGGGGAGGAGCGGCCAGGCGGGCGAAGAGGAGCTGCAGCTCGCCGAGAAGGCTCTCGAGAGCATCGGTCTCCTGGAACGAAAGCCGGCCTCGCGTCTTCTCGCGAAGGGCGGAGAGCGAGTCGATGATCTGCCGGGCGCCCACGAGATCGACCTGCCGGCGGCCCGTCGCCGGGTCGGGCACTCCTTCCATGTAAAGGGCAGCCGTCTGCCCGAGCATGTCGAGCAGCCGGAGGAAGCCGGCGTTCGTCGCGGGGGCCGGCTCGGCAGGCGGGGGCGCGGGCGCCGCCTTGGGGGGAGCCTCGGGCTTCTCGAGCTCGGCCCGCATCTCCTCGCGCATCTCTCCGTCCGCGGTAAAGAGCCGACGATCGACGACCTTGATGGTCTTTTCGCCTTCGGACATAACACCTCGTGGGGAAGCCTATTCTACGGGAAGCATCCCCATGCCAGACGCCCTCAAGGATAGCGAGAAGGCCGCGAGCGCGTGGAAGGCCGCCCCGTTTCCGGTTCCCGTCGGTCTCTACCTGATCCTCTATGCCGCAATCTTCCTTCTGGCGCTCCTGGCCGGATATCGGATGCAGATTCCATGGGCATTCCACCAGCTGCTCGACGAGCCGCTCCTCCAGGGCAAGCTCGGAGAGTCGATCGTCTACCTGCACGGCCAGCCCCCCCTTCTCAACCTCGCCCTCGGCCTGACCCTCAAGCTGGCGCGGGCGACGACCGTCGCGCCGGAGACCCTTCTGGCGATGGCTCACTTCCTTCTCGGCGCAGCGCTCGTGGCCGCCTTCGCGACCCTCTTTCGCGAGGTTCTCGGGCCCGGCCTCCTCGCCCCGCTCGGGACCCTGTTCTTCCTGCTGAATCCGATGCTCTATGTCTCGCTTCTCGAATACTTCTACACGGCCCACGAGCTCCTCCTGCTGGCGCTTTTCGGCCTCTTCGCGCGCCGCTTCCTCCAGACGGGCCGGGCAGGGACGCTCGCGGGAGCCGGTGGCTGCCTCGCAGCCCTTGCAGCCCTCCACAGCCTCTACCATTTCGCCGCCATGCTGGCCCTGATCGCAGGTCTGACGTTCCTCGCTCCGCCGACCAAGAGCGGGCGGTCCCTCGACGCCTCTCGCGTCCTGGTGCTGGCCGCCTCCACGGTGGCGCTCCTCGCCTGGCCCGCGAAAAACCTCCTCGTCTTCGGATTCTTCGGCTCCTCCAGCTGGGTCGGCCTCAACCTGGCGAGCGGCCTCGGTGTGAGCTACCCCCCCCTGGCCCGACTCTTCCTTCCGGGGCCGAGCCCTCCGTCCGAGGCGCTCCGGGCCGAGGCCTCCCGCATGGTCCCGAAGCGATTCGAGAGGATCGCCGCCCTCGCCGAGCTGACCAAGCAGGACGGCTCTCCGAACTGGAATCACTTCTCCGTGATCGAGCTGTCGCGTCAGACCGAGTCCCGCGTTCTCCACCGGCTCCGGGGGGAGCCGGCTCTGCTCCTCGATCGCGCCTGGAGAAACTACCGCGCCTATGCACTTTTCAGCGGACGGCACCCTCTCCAGGGGAGCCTCGACTGGAAGGTGAAGGGCCCCGCCTCACGCCTCTGGCTCGAGTCTTACGAGCGCCTCGCGTTCCAGTACTTCGGCAGGAACACGCGTGAAGAGCCGTTCACCGGCTTTTTCACCCTCTTCCCCCTGATGATGACCCTCGCCGTCGTCAGAACAGCCCGCTGCTTCGGCAGCCGGCCGGTGGAGGCCCGGACGGTGCTCGTGCTTCTGCTCGTCGTTCTCTGGGTCCTCGGAATGGTTCTCTTCGTCGACGGCCGGGAGGGCAACCGGCTCCGGTTCCCCACCGACCCGTTCATCATTCTCTTGGCACTTTGGGGCCTGTCGCTGGTCCGCGACCTGCCCCGCCTCGGAGGAGGAGATCGATGAGCGACGGACTCAAGAACGGGAGTACCGACAGCGACGCGGGCGCAGCGGTCTCCTCTCTCGTACGCCTCATGGACCGGCTCCGGACCGAGTGTCCCTGGGACCGGAAGCAGACCTTCCAGACGCTCTCCGGCTACCTCCTGGAGGAGTGCTACGAGGCGGTGGACGCGCTCTCCCGGGAGGACTGGGGCGACGTCGAGGGGGAGCTGGGAGATCTTCTCTTCGAGATCGTCTTCCTCGCGCGGCTCGGCAGCGAGACCGGCGCCTTCGACCTCGCCTCCTGCGCGCGCCGGATCCACGCGAAGATGGTCGCGCGCCACCCTCACGTCTTCGGAACCGTGGACGTCCGGGACGCCGACGCCGTCCGCCTCCAGTGGGAAGCGATCAAGGAGAAGGAGCGGGCCGAGACGGGGGCCTCCCCCTTCGACGGCATCCCGAACGCCCTCCCCGCACTCCTGAAGGCCGTCCGGATGACCTCCCGTGCCGCCGACCTCGGCTTCGACTGGGCGCGCGACGCCGACGTCCTCGCGAAGCTCGACGAGGAGGTGGGCGAGTTCAAGGTGGAAGTCCTGCGCGAGGGGGCCTCGAAGGAGAGGATCGCCCACGAGATCGGCGACATCCTCTTCACGGTCGTCAACGTCGCCCGGCGGCTTCACGTCGACCCCGAGGCCGCGCTCCAGGCCACGAACGCCCGCTTCCGGCGCCGGTTCGAGGAGGTGGCCCGACGCGTCGCTGCGTCGGGCCGCGAGGTCTCGAAGACGCCGCTGGTCGAGCTCGACCGGCTCTGGGAGGAGGCGAAGGCCGGGGACGCGTAAGTGCGCCGGAAGGAACCCCGATCAGTCGAGCAGCTCGGCGACGCGGACGGGCAGGGGGCCGGTGCGCGACAGCTCGGGAAGCTTCCGAAGGAGGAACTCGACCGTCTCGCGGTGCGGGTGAGCGATGACGACGGCATGGCCCTTCTTCGCCGCCAGCGCGAGCGCGCGCTCCCAGGCGGCCTCGAGCGCGCCCGGGGTTCCGCCGGCGTCCTTCGCCTCGGCCGCCGCATCGTCGAGAAAGACGTCACGGGACAGGACCGGTACCCCCATCTCGCGGGCGAGCCGTCCGACCGCCGTTGCAGGCGTCGTCCGCGAGTCGAGAAAGAAGAGCCTCCGCTCCTTGACGACAGCGAGGACGTCCCGAACGACCCTTTCGTCCGCCGTCGCCAGGGAACCCTGATGGTTGTTGAGCCCGATGGCGCCGGGCACGGCCGCGAGCGCCGCCAGGACGCGGTCGCGGATCACGGCGTCGTCGTCACCCACGCCGATCGAGTCCGCCTCGGCGCGTCCCGACTCCGGCTGCATCGGAAGGTGAACCATCAGGTCCCATCCCTTCCTTCTCGCGAGGGCGATCGCTTCTGACGCCTTCGGCGTGCCGGGAAGCACGGAGAGGGCGATGGGCGCGTCGAGCGTCGCGAGGAGCTGGAGCGCACCCTCCTTGTATCCGACGTCGTCCAGGACGACGGCAACGAGCCCACGCCGGACCTCGCCCGCCGCCTCGAAGCCAGCCGGAACGCCGGAGGGGCGCGCCTCGGGGCTCCGGGCGGGAGCCGGTGAAGGCCCCGACGGAGGCCGGGGGGGAGGAGCCTTCGCCCTCTCCGGCGCGCGCCGGCCGCAGGTCCGGTAGACCGCCACGCCGGCGCTCACGGCGAGGAAGACGAGAAGGACGCGTCGGAAGGCGCCGGGCTTGCTGCGCGAGCGCCCGCGGCTCACGCCGCCGCTTTCGGTCGCGACTCGGAGAGGATCTTCAGTGCCCGGTCGAGGAAGGGGTCGAAGGGGGGCCCCGGCGCCGTCTCGTCCACCGGGATGTGGTAGACGCGGTCGTCCGGGTAGATCCCCTTCGGCGAGAGAACGTGTCCCGACATCGTGTGGATCTTTCCGACGGAGAGCTTCAGCGACCCGCCGCTCTGGAGCCTGACGGTCTCCTGCACGAAGCCCATTCCGACGGTCGGCTCGCCGACGACCCGGACCCACCGGCCGTTCCAGCCGGAGGAGGGGGGCGGAGCGGCCTCGTCGGGGAACTCATCCTCCTCCCCCCCGGACTCGCTCTTCTGACTCTTGCCTCCTGACGCGACATCGGTCTTGTTGAGCCGCTCCGAGACCGCCGAGGTGAAGAGCTCTGCCGGGCCGGCGGTCCCGCTGTCGACGACGAGGACGAGCCGGCTTTCGTGGGCCCGCTCGCCCGGCTCGGCCCGGAACGACTTCGAGGCGATCTTCCGTCCCTTCAGCTCACCGAGAGGCCCCGGGGGGACGAAGAGCGCTGCCGTGCGTGCCGCCTCGTCGTACGAGCCCCAGGCATTCTCCCGGAGGTCGAGGACGAGCGGCCGCGCCCGGTCGAGCGGTGCGAGGATCTCCCGGAGGGCGGACGCCGTCCCCGGACCGAAGGAAGGGATCTTCACGACGGTCTCGCTCCCCGAGCGACTGGCCGACGGGGCGGCCGGCTCCCAGCTTCCCCGGACGATGTCGATGAGGCGGCGCCGGGGCTTCCCATCCCGGACGACGAGGAGCCGGACGTGGCCGCCGGGCTTCCCCTGGAGGAGAGCCTCCACCTCCCAGAGGGCGAGGCCGCGGGCGGGGCGCTCGTCGATCTTCTCGATCAGGTCGTCGTTCATCAGCCCCGCGGCCGCCGAGGGGCTCCCCGCGATCGGCGCCACGACGACCGGGTAGTTCATCCGGCGCGCGAAGACGATGCCCAGCTCCGGCCGCTCTTTCGACAACGCCGCCTGGTACTTCGACCAGGCCGCCATCTTTTCCGGGGGGACGTACTCGGAGAAGGGGTCCATCGCCTCGGCCATGCCGGAGAACGCCCCCTCGAGGAGTGATTTCGGGTCGACCTCCTCGACATAGTTCCCCCGGACGAGTGACAGGACCTCCGTGAAGAGGCCGAGCGGGCGGTAAAGGCTCTCCCGCGCTGACCTCTCCCTCTCGTCGGCCCCGATTCCCGGTAGGACGATGAAGATCGTCAGAAGGAGCGTGGCGGAGGCGGCGACGCCGATGAGACGGTTGCGGCTCACGCGCCGATGATACCCGGGCCGCTCAGACGATTCCCAGCGGGAGCTGGAGCGCGCCGGCAGGCACGTCGCACCTCCCGGGGGGCTCCAGCCCGTGTACCGACAGACCGAGGAGCCGGACCGGCCGCACGCCGGCCTCGGTCTTCGCGAGGAGCGCGACGCCGCGTCGCCCGATCTCCGCCGCCGCGCAGGTCGCCGGGCGCCGCGTCTCGCTTCGTGTGACGGTCGTGAAGCCGGCGTAACGGACCTTGAGCGTCACCGTCCGCGCGAGGAGGCCGTGGCGAGAGAGCCATGCGGCGACCTCCCCGGCCATCCGCTCGATCTCGCTCCGCATGAGCCGGCGGTCGACGAGGTCATGGGCGTACGTCTCTTCCGTCCCGCACGACTTCGCGGGGCGGTCGGGGACGACGGGGCGGTCGTCGATCCCGTACGAAAGGGCGATCAGCGTCTCCGCCCAGCTCCCGACGGCCGCCCTGAGGAGAGCTCGGTCGGCCGTCCGGACGTCGACAAGCCGGGATATCCCGGCCGCGCGGAGCTTCGCCGCCGTCACCGGCCCGACCCCCCAGAGAGCGTCGACGGGGAGCTTCCCCAGGAACGCCTCGACCTTCTCGGGCGCGATGACCGTCAGGCCATCGGGCTTCTTCCAGCCCGAGGCGATCTTGGCGAGGAACTTGTTGGGGGCGACGCCCGCGGAGGCCGTCAGCCCCGTCGCCGCGCGGATACCCGCCTTGAGGCGTCGCGCCACGTTGACACCGAGCGGTTCGTTCCAGGCATTCGCCGTGACGTCCAGGTACGCCTCGTCGAGGGAGAGCGGCTCGACGAGCGGCGTGACCGAGCGGAAGAGGCCGAAGACCTGCTCCGAGACGGTGCGGTAACGGGAAAAGTCGGGCCGGACGACGGCCAGCGAGGGACAGAGACGGAGGGCTCGCGCCATCGGCATGGCGGAGCGGACACCGAACGCCCGCGCCTCGTAGCTCGCAGCCGCCACGACGCCGCGCCCCTTCGGGTCGCCTCCCACGGCGACCGGCTTCCCCCTCAATTTCGGATCGTCCCGCTGCTCGACGGACGCGTAGAACGCGTCCATGTCGACATGGAGGATCCGCCGGACCGCTTCGCCCACGGCGAGATTCTGCGCCGAGGGCGGTCGACGGCAGCCCGTTCGCAGGGTCGGCGGAGGGGCGGTCGTGAGTCATATTCCTCAGGGGACACTACTAGCGGGATGCTTCAGCGGCGGTGATAGAGTTCGCGCCCACGGGCGACTTGAGCTCCCGGAGGAGGTTCCCACGAAGCCAGAGCCTGACGTCCGGCGAAAGCTCAGTGACCTGACGCTCCAGCCCATGAAAGCAACGGCAGAGGCTCGGTCGTCGCCACTCCGGTCACGCGAGAGCCCGACTACAACCGCGGAGTGTGACGAGAACGACTTCCTAATGACTAAGAAGAGGATCGTGTCCAGACGGCTGAAGCTGGGAAATTGCGCAAACGGGAAGAGCGTGCCGGCACCGAAGGGAGACCGCTGCGCCGGCGGCGTGGCGGCCGGCCTGTTACTTGGTTGAGACCATCGGCCAGGCTGCCATATCCATCCTAAGGAGGTACGGCCTATCGAGCAGAGATCCGTCCCGGTGTCTATCCACCTTCCGCGTCCCACAAAATTGCTGATCGCTCCCCAAAGGAGTCTTAAGAATGAAACGCACGATGAGTATCTTTTCACCTCTCGTCATATTGGCGATGACCTTCACCCTGCCTGCCTTCGCGGCCGGCGGTGGGGGCGACACGGCGGCTGCAACCATCAACGGCCCACGCGTGGACACCTCTTCCGCGCTCGTCCAACTCAAGGGCGATCCGCTCGCCACCTACGTCAAGACCAAGCCCGCGCAGGGCAAAAAGATTGATTTCAACAACAATACGGTTAAGTCCTACCGCGCCCAGCTCTCCGCCCTGCGCAACGACTTCAAGGCATGGCTGCGAGCCAACGCCCCGAATGCAAAGGTCACTGGTAACTTCGATATCGCGTTGAACGCCGTCTCGGTGCAACTGAACGGTGCCTCCCTGGCGACCATAGCGAGCGCGCCCATGGTCCAGCGGGCCGAATACGAGGGCTTTTACTATCCCACCATCGATCCAACGATCGACCCCGACCTCGCCGTCATCCACGCAGTCGAAGCCTGGGCGGTGTCGGGCGGACCAGGCAACGCCGGTGAGGGCGTCAAAGTCGCCATCCTCGACACGGGTATTGACATCACCCACCCCTGCTTTTCGGACGGCGGCTACGCAACTCAGACTCAACTGGGTGATCACCGCTTCACGAATAACAAAGTGATTGCCGCCAAAGTGTTCAACAACAAGACCCCGAGCCGGGGCTTCACGGCGGAAGCGATTCAGGCTCACGGCACGCACGTCGCCGGCACCGTTGCCTGCAACTTCGACACTCCGGCAACAGTCGATGGCGTGACGATTCCCCACGGGATTTCAGGCATCGCGCCACGCGCGTTGCTCGGCAACTACAACATCTTTCCCGGCAATGTCCTTAACGCACGCTCCGAGGACATCCTGAATGCCCTCGAGACCGCATATGCGGATGGCTTTGACGTTGCCAACATGAGCCTCGGCGGTAACGCATCAGGCATCCAGGATCTGTTGACCATCGCCGTCGACAATCTCGACCAGGCCGACATGGTCGTCGCGGTGGCGGCAGGCAACGCCGGCCCCGGTCACTTCACGATCGAGTCGCCCGGCTCAGCCGCCCGCGCGTTGACGGCCGGCGCGGCGACGGTGGGCCACTTCATCGGCGCTCCCGTCACCGTGAGCGGCGGCCCCGGTGCTGGCACGTATCCCGGGATGATCGGGGATTTTCCGACTGCCTCGGCCAACCTGACTGCGCCCCTCAAGGTGGTCTCGGAAGGCAGCCTCGTGAACGGCATTAGCAATGCCTGCAGTGCGCTGACCGCTAACTTGAGTGGCACGATCGCGCTGGTCTCGCGCGGCACCTGCAGTTTCTCTACAAAGATCCGCAATGGGCAGAGTGCCGGCGCAGCCGCTGTTCTCGTCGTGAACAATGTCGATGGCGATGGTATCGCCATGGGGCAGGATGGAACGCCCAGTCAGCCAACCATCCCCGCCTACATGCTGTCCCTCAGTGACGGGCTGCTGGTGAAATCGAGCGACGGTGAAAGCACCACAATTGGCGTTGCATTGCAGTACTTCGTCTCGGGCAACGACGACTTCATCTCGTCCTTCAGCGGCCAGGGCCCCACTGACGTCGACTTCCGCGTCAAGCCGGACGTGATCGCGCCAGGCCAGAACGTCCTGAGCTCGATCCCAGCCAATTTCTGCGCCAGCCCACCATGTTTTGCCTTTTTCCAGGGCACCTCGATGGCAACGCCGCACCTGGCCGGCTCGGCGGCGGTCGTACGCGGGCAGTTTCCAGACTTTTCGGCGGCTGAGATTCGCTCGGCCATCGTCAACACCGCCGATCAGGGCGTCTTGCACCCGTCCAGCCCCAGCGCATCAAGCACCGATGTGAACATCATCGGCGCGGGCCGGGAGAACCTGCTCTCGGCAGTCAGTGCGAAGGTGGCCCTCGACCCGGTGAGCGTCAGCTTCGGTGCTGTCCCGTCCGGCTCGGGCCAGACCCGGACGCTCGACCTGACACTGAGCAACTTGACTGGTGTTTCAATGACCGTGTCACTCTCCGTTGGGACAAGCACGGGAACGGGTGTCAGCTACTCGGTCACGCCCAGCGTCCACATCGACGGGGGCGCCTCCGCGACGGTGAGCGTCACCATGACGGCGAACAAAGGAGCCAGCTTTGGCGATCACCAAGCCAATCTGACGATCAGTGATAGTAGTGGCGGGGAAGTAGCGCACGCTGCCGTCTATACGCTGATCAAGTAGACGTCCCGGCCTTCGGCGTCACTCGTATCAACGGGGATAGTAACTTTCCGCCCCGCGCAGAAATGCGCGGGGCGGAATTACTAC
>JBLMYG010000401.1:0-2845 GCA_050258155.1 Acidithiobacillales bacterium | reverse complement strand
GGGAGAAAGCGCTCATCGCCCTCGCCGTGGCCCACGCCGTCCAGTGTCCCTACTGCATCGACGCTTACAGCCAGGAATGCCTGAAAAACGGCTCGGACCTCGAGCAGATGACCGAAGCCTTACACGTCGCCGTGGCGATCCGCGGAGGAGCCTCGCTCGTACATGGTGTGCAGATGCTCGAGCACGTGAAGAAAGCTTCGATGTGAAAGGGACCTGGAGGGGAAACGGTGTCTGACGGGCTCTCCCTTCCGGTCCGGTCGGGGGCGGAGCCCGGAGGCCTTCCAGCCCTCCGTTCGCTGAAGGCCCGCGGCTCGCCCCTCGCGTCGGCCGAGCGTCAGATCGACGTCGTCGCGGGCGTGGATCTCTCTGCGGCGCCCCACGGCGGCGACTTCGGGCGGGCCCTCGCCGCGTACGGCTTTGGGGCCCTTCGCCCGGCGGACGTCGAGATCTTCCAGATCAACCTCGGAAAGCTCTGCAACATGACGTGTCGGCACTGCCACGTCGACGCTGGCCCGGACCGGACGGACGAGGTCATGGATCGCGAAACTGTCGACCTCTGCCTCGCCGCTCTCGACCGGACCGGAGCTCACACGGTGGACCTGACCGGGGGCGCCCCGGAGCTGAACCCGAGCTTCCGCTATCTCGTCGATTCGGCTGTCCTTCGCGGGAAGCACGTCATCGACCGGAGCAACCTGACGGTTCTCCTGTCTGCCGGCCAGCGCGACCTCCCCGAGTGGCTGGCGAAGCGGGGCGTCGAGCTCGTGGCGTCGCTTCCGCACTGGCGCCGGCGCGGCACCGACGCGCAGCGCGGCGAAGGAACCTTCGAGAAATCCCTCGAGGCGCTCCGCAGGCTCGACGCAGCCGGATACGGGGCGGGGGACCCCCGGCGGCGCCTGACGCTCGCGGTCAACCCGGTCGGAGCGTTCCTCCCGGCGTACCAGCCGGCCATGGAGCGGGAGTGGAAGGCGGGCTTGAAGAGGGAGCACGGGATCACCTTCGACCGGCTGATTGTCCTGAACAACATGCCGATATCGCGCTTCCTCGAGTGGCTGGAGGCGAGCGGGAATCTCGAGGCGTACCTTCAGCTCCTCGTCACCTCCTTCAACCCCTCGACGATCGCAGGCCTCATGTGCCGAAACACGCTCTCGATCTCGTGGGACGGCCGCGTCTACGACTGCGACTTCAACCAGATGCTGGAGCTTCAGGCCCGCTCGGCTGAAGGGGCGCCGTTCCACGTCCGGGACCTGACAACCGAAGCTCTCGCCACCCGGACCATCGTGACCTGTCGCCACTGCTTCGGCTGCACGGCGGGCGCGGGGAGCTCCTGCGGAGGGGCGATCGAGAGCTGAGTCGGCCCCTCGTCAGGTCATGCCGGCGCCGGATGTCGGGGTCGGCGTGAGGGTCGGTGTACCCGTGGGGGACGGCGCGGTCGGCGAAGGGACCGGCGAACCGGTTGGGGTGCCCGTCTCCGTCGGTAGCACGGTTCCCGTCGGCGTCAGCGTGGGCGTCGACGTCGGCGTCGGCGTGTAGGTCGCCACCCCGACCGGGATCGTCGGGGTGGGGGAGCGCGCGGGGGGCGGCGGCGCGAAATAGGTCGGCGTCAGTTGGGGCGTCGGCGTCGTACCGAGAAGTGTCGGCGTCAAGGTGGGCGTCGGGGTCGGCGTCACCGGCTCGGTTGGCGTGGACTTGTCGTGGCAGGCCGATGCCGCGAGAACGGCGCACAGGGCTGCAGTGCAGAGACCGAGGGCGCGAGGTTGCCGAAGCTCCCGAGGCCCCACTCTCACCTGAAGTATCCGTTCACGTGGAGGATGAAGTCATTGGCCGACGCCGACAGGTTCGTGACCAAGAGTCTCCCGAGCCCGTCCGAGGACAGCATGAAGATCCCATTGTTCGCCCGGACGACGCCGGCGCCAAAATTGATGCTGCTCGTCCCGGGGGGCGTGATCCCCGCCGGATAAATGCTTAGGGCGTCGCCGCCGTTCGGCACGACCGTGATGTTGACAGAAATGGCCTGCGCGGGTTGTCTTTCTGCGGCTGACGCTCAGCATTGCTCGTCCCTGGCTTTACGATCGGCGCCTCATGTCGCGCCCCCGCCGGCCCTCCACCCCGGCCCGCGTCCTGGTCGGGTCGCTCACGTTTCTTCTCTTCGCCCTGAACACGGTCTTCTGGTGCGTCATCCTCTTCGCGGTGACGATCGCGAAGCTCCTCGTCCCGGTCGCCGCGTGGCGGCGGCTCTGCTCCCGATGGCTCGCCGCGATCGCCGAGGCGTGGATCGCCGTGAACTCGTGGGGACTCGCGGTCACGCAGCCGACGCGGTGGGACGTCGTACTCCCGGCGACTCTCCGCCGCGACGCGTCGTGCCTCGTGGTGTCGAATCACCAGTCGTGGGTCGACATCCCGGTCCTCCAGAGGGTCTTCCTCCGGAAGATCCCGTTTCTCCGGTTCTTCCTCAAGAAGGAGCTCCTCTGGGTGCCGGTCCTCGGGGCAGCCTGGTGGGCGCTCGACTTCCCGTTCATGAAGCGGCACTCGAAGGAGTTCCTCGAGAGGCACCCGGAAAGGCGGGGGGAAGATCTCGAGACGACGCGCCGGGCCTGCGAGCGGTTCCGGGACAGTCCGGTCTCGATCCTCAATTTCGCCGAGGGGACCCGCTTCACGCCCGGGAAGCAGTCCCGCTCAGGGAAGGCGTTCCGGCACCTCCTCCCGCCGAAATCGGGAGGGATCGCCTTCACGACGGCGGCCATGGGGAAGAGCCTCCGCTCCCTCCTCGACGTGACGATCGTCTATCCGGACGGACGGCCGACGTTCTGGGATCTCGTCTCTCGTGGCCTCCCGCGGGTCGTCGTCC
>JBLMYG010000400.1:0-3463 GCA_050258155.1 Acidithiobacillales bacterium | reverse complement strand
ACCAGGTTCTGAGGAAACTCCCCGGCGGGCCCGTCACGACCGACGACTACCGCGTGGCCCTCCCTCCGAAGGAGATGGTCTACAACGAGATGGAGGGGCTCATCTACCACTTCAAAGTCGTATTCGAGGGGGCGAAGACGCCTCCCGGGGAGATCTACTCCTTCGTGGAAGGGGCGAACGGCGAGCTCGGCTACACGCTCGTCTCGGACGGAAGCGGCTTCCCGTACCGAATCAAGGTCCGCCCCCCCTGCTTTCCGCTCTTCGCCGCCTTCGAGAAGATCGCCGTCGGAGGCTTCGTGTCCGACGCCATCGCAACGCTCGGCCTGCTGAACATCATCGCCGGCGAGCTGGACCGCTGAGGGAGGCGCCGATGTCCGCACGCGTCGTGAACATCTCTGCCTCCCCGATGACCTTCTGGGAGCGCCTCTACCTGATCGAGATCCTGAAGGGAATGGGCCGGACCCTGGCGCATTTCCTCCGGAACCTGGCGGACATGAAGCGGCTCCCGACGATCCAGTACCCCGAGATGCGGCGAAACTACTCGGAGCGCTTCCGGGGCCGGCACATCCTGAAGACGCGCGAGGACGGGACGCTTCGCTGCGTCGCCTGCTACATGTGCGAGACGGCCTGCCCCGCCGACTGCATCCACATCGAGGCGGGAGAGCACCCGGTCCTCGCGTACGAGAAGTACCCCGTCAAGTTCGAGATCGACATGCTCCGCTGCGTCTTCTGCGGCTTCTGCGTCGACGCCTGCCCGAAGGACGCCATCTGGATGACGAAGGACTACGAGCTGTCGTACTTCGACCGGAAGAGCGCGATCTACGGCATCGACAAGCTGACGGAAAGGCCGGAGGACACGGCTCCCGGCGGGCCCGGCTACGGCTACCGTCCGTACTATGGCGAGAGCCCGTTGAAGAAGGCGGGGGAGTTCGAGCCGTCGGGGCTGGCGATCCTCCCGATGCTCCAGAAGAGAGGCGAGGCGATCAACCGGATGCCGCCGCCGGCTGCGCCAGCGGCTCCGCCTCCGCCTTCGACGGCCGCCGCTTCGGCTGCGGCGAAGACGGCGTGACCCTCATCTAGAGCGCTTCGAAGGCCGAGGGGGGGCCGATGAGGAGGCCGTCGGCGAGGCCGGCGTTCAGGACGATGGGGGGGAGCTCCGTGTCGATCAGGTACTCGAACTCCTTCCGGAAGTCGGGGACCGACATGCCGGCCGTGGCAGCGAACTTGGCGAGCTCGAGCGGGTCGTCGAAGTCGTCGCGCCGGAGCCGGATCATGTAGCGCCGGGCGATCGCGTAGCGCGTCGAGCGGATGTCGACCATCCGGACCTTCGTGCGGCCCGTCGCAGGGTCGATCAGCTGCTTGAACGGGATCGGGACGAAGTTCCCCGCCTGCATCGAGATCATCGCGGCGTTTCCACCCGAGAGGAGGTACTTCGTCGCGCAGTAGCCGAGGTCGCGCGTGTATTCGAGGTCGTAGGGGATGGGGTCGGCGCAGCGCAGCTCGTAGCCGATGTTCTTTTCGACGATCGTCATCCGGGTGCCGAGGTCCCTGAGACGCTGCTGGACGGCCGACTTGAGGATCTCGCCGATGTTCACCTCGGCGATCCGGACGTTTCCGTGTTCGTCGCGCTCGACGTTCGAGAGGCCGGAGAGGTCCTGCGGGTCGAGGCCCAGGACGAGCCCCTCCGCGATCACCGCGATGCCGTCGCGCCGCCCCTCGGAGAGCCGCTTGATGATGGCGCACGCGAGGGTGTCGACGATGGCCTTGAAGCGGATCTTGTCCGTCTGGAACTCCTCGGTGATCAGCGTCAGAGTCGCGCCGGCCGCCTTCCCGATTCCGAGGGCGAGGTGTCCCGCCTTCCGCCCCATTGCGATGACGAAGTACCAGCGCGAGGTCGTCTTCGCGTCGACCATCAGGTTCTTGACGACCTCCACGCCGTAGTGGCGCGCCGTCTGGAACCCGAAGGTGTCGACGTAAGCGGGGAGGTCCAGGTCGTTGTCGATCGTCTTCGGAACGTGGACGACCTGCAGCCGGCCGCCGGCCATCTCCTCCAGCTTCATGGCCGAGAAGGCGGTGTCGTCACCGCCGATCGTGATGAGCCGCGAGACGTTCAGCCGAAGCAGGGAGACGACCGCGTTCTCGAGATGCTTCGGGTCCTTCGTCGGGTTGGCGCGCGAGATGCCAATCTGGGAGCCGCCCCGGAAATGGATCCGCGAGACCTCCTCGGTCGTGAGGGGCGTGACGTGGTCGATGTCCCCCTGCATGATCCGCTCGAACCCGTCGCGGATTCCCAGCACCTCCACCCCCTCCAGCTCCGCGCGGATCGTCGCGGAGCCGATGACGCTGTTGATGCCGGGCGCGGGCCCGCCCCCGACGAGAATGGCGAGCTTTCGGGCGTGGGTCATGAAGGAGTCCCCGAACCGATCTTAGCGGAGAGGGGGAGGGGCACGAGGCACCTGGCGGTCCCGGGGCGGGGATGCGGCGCCATGGGAGTCCCCCCGAGACCGTCTTGTCCTGGATCGCGCGGCTGCGTTGAGATACGATCTCAAAAGAATCGCCTCCTCCGGGGCGATGGAGAGGAGACCGTGCTCTTCAGGGTGCGTCACCGGCCCGGCGGCCGGTTTCTCCGTGCCGGCGCTCTCGCGGGACTCATTCTTCTCACGGACGCCGCCCGTGGCGACGTGGATGTGTGGAGCAGCATCGGGCCGGAGGGGGGAACGGTGTTCGCCCTCGCGATCGATCCGCACGCGCCGGCGACGATCTACGCGGGCACCGGCAGCGGGGCCCAGAGGTTCAATAGTAGCGGCGGCGGCGGCTTCTTCCGGACGACGAACGGCGGGGCGAGCTGGCAGCCCGCCGGCAGCGGCCTGTCGGGGGATGCTGTTCTTTCTCTCGCAATCGATCCGGTGACGACCTCGACCCTGTATCTGGGAACGAGGAACCACGGAGTCTTCAAGAGCACGGACGGCGGGAGGACCTGGACTCCGCCCGCGGCCAGTGTCGCGTCGTCGAGGGTCTTCGCGATCGTCGTCGACCCGGCGACGCCGGCCACGATTTACGCGGGAACGGGCAGCGCTGTCCTGAAGAGCACCGACGGCGCAGCGACCTGGACGGCGACGACGGCCAGCCTCGGGGCGCAGCCCTTCTACGCTCTTGCAATCGACCCGGCGACGCCCTCGACGCTTTACGCGGGTACAGCAAACAACGGCATCTTCAAGAGCGTCGACGGGGCCGCCACCTGGACGGCGGCCTCGAGCGGCCTGACGGGAACGCGTGTCTTCACGATCGCGATCGACCCCAAGACCCCCTCGACGATCTACGCGGGGACGAACGGCAATGGCATCTTCAAGAGCACGGACGGTGCGGCGACCTGGAAGGCGGCGGGCGCCGCCGCGGGGACCAGCTTCGCCATCGCCATCGATCCCGTCACGACGACCACGGTCTATGCCTGCGCCAACGCCGT
>JBLMYG010000399.1:0-10753 GCA_050258155.1 Acidithiobacillales bacterium | reverse complement strand
TGACGGCGAACGTTTCCTTGCCGGTGAGGCCGAGCGACGTCGCATCCTGTCCCGCCTCGAACTGGAGCGGCAGGACCCCCATGCCGGCCAGGTTCGCCCGGTGGATCCGCTCGAAGCTCTTGGCGATGACGGCCTTGATGCCGAGGAGGAACGTCCCCTTGGCCGCCCAGTCGCGGGAGGAGCCCGTGCCGTACTCGGCGCCGGCCACCACGACGAGAGGCGTCTTCGCCGCCTGGTACTTCATCGAGGCGTCGTAGATGGACATCTGCTCGCCCGTCGGGAAGTGGACGGTCACGTTCCCCTCGCTCCCCGGCACGAGAAGGTTCTTCAGCCGGATGTTGCCGAAGGTGCCCCGCATCATGACTTCGTGGTTTCCGCGGCGCGCGCCGTAGGAGTTGAAGTCCTTCTGCTCGACGCCGTGGTCGACGAGGTACTTGGCCGCGGGACTCGTCTTCGCAATGTTGCCGGCCGGCGAGATGTGGTCGGTCGTGACCGAGTCGGCCAGCATGACGAGGCAGCGGGCTCCGGAGATCTCCTTCACGGGAGTCGGCTGCTTCGGGATCTTCTCGAAGAAGGGGGGCTTGCGGACGTAGGTCGAGCTCTCCTCCCAGGCGTACGTCCGGCCCTTGGGAATCTTGAGCGCCTGCCAGTTCCGGTCGCCGTCGAAGACCTCGCCGTAGGCTTTCTTGAAGTGCGCCGGCTTGACCGACGTGGCGATCGCCGCCTTGACTTCGTCGGGGGTCGGCCAGATGTCCTTCAGGTAGACCGGCGCGCCGTTCCGGTCGATGCCGATCGGCTCGGTCGTCAGGTCGACGTTCATCTCGCCGGCGAGGGCGTACGCCACGACGAGCGGCGGCGAGGCGAGGTAGTTCATCTTGACCTGCGGGTTGATCCGCCCCTCGAAGTTCCGGTTGCCCGAGAGGACGCCCGCCACGACGAGGTCGGCGCCCTTCACCGCCTCCGAGACGGGCTCGGGGAGCGGTCCGGAGTTTCCGATGCAGGTCGTACAGCCGTAGCCGACGAGATGGAACCCGAGCGCCTCGAGGTAGGGCATGAGGCCGGCGTCTTTCAGGTAGTCCGTCACGACCTTGGACCCCGGGGCGAGGGACGTCTTGACCCACGGCTTCACCCTGAGGCCGCGCTCGACGGCTTTCTTCGCGAGGATCCCCGCCCCGAGCATGACCGACGGGTTCGAGGTGTTCGTGCAGGAGGTGATCGCTGCGATCGCGACGGCCCCCTGTGGCAGCTCGTACGAGAGCCGCCCGTTACTGACGGCGGCCGTCTTCGTCTCGGATCCCGGGGGCTGCTTCTCGAGGAAGACCTTCAGCGATTCCTCGAAGACCTTCTTCGAATCCTTCAGCGGAACCCGGTCCTGGGGCCGGCGAGGCCCAGCCAGCGACGGCTCGACGTCCTTCAGGTTCAGCTCCAGCGTGTCGGTGTAGACGGGCTCCGGGGAGTCCTTCGTCCGGAAGAGCCCCTGGGCCTTGCAGTAGGCCTGGGCGAGGGCGATCGTCTTCGCCGGGCGGCCGGTGAACTTCAGGTAGTTGATCGTCTCCGCGTCGACCGGGAAGAATCCCATCGTGGCGCCATACTCGGGGGCCATGTTGGCGATCGTGGCGCGGTCGGTGAGGGCGAGCGCGGCCACGCCGGGCCCGTAGAACTCGACGAACTTCCCGACGACCCCCTTCTTCCGGAGCATCTGCGTGACGGTCAGAACGGCATCGGTCGCCGTGGCGCCCGGAGGGAGAGTCCCTTTCAGCTTGAAGCCGACGACGTCGGGGATCAGCATCGACTGGGGCTGCCCGAGCAGCGCCGCCTCGGCCTCGATCCCGCCGACGCCCCAGCCGAGGACGCCGAGCCCGTTGATCATCGTCGTGTGGCTGTCGGTCCCGACGAGCGTGTCGGGGTAGGCGACGTTCCCCTCCCCCCTGAAGACGACGCTGGCGAGGTATTCCAGGTTGACCTGGTGGCAGATGCCGGTGTCGGGCGGGACGACGCGGAAGTTCCGGAAGGCATTCTGCCCCCAGCGGAGGAAGGCGTACCGCTCGCGGTTCCTGTCGAACTCGAGCTGCGAGTTCGTTCCGAAGGACTGCGCCGTCGCGAACCGGTCCACGATGACCGAGTGGTCGATGACGAGGTCGGCCGGAGCGAGCGGGTTGATCTTCTCGGGGTTCCCGCCCATCTCCACCAGCGCCTCGCGCATCGCGGCGAGGTCCACGACGGCCGGGACGCCCGTGAAATCCTGGAGGAGGACCCTCGCGGGGCGGAAAGCGATCTCGCGGTCGGTCGACTTCTTCACGTCCCGGGTGGCGAGCGCCTCGATGTCCTCCTTGTGGACGGTGCGGCCGTCCTCGTAGCGAAGGAGGTTCTCGAGGAGGATGCGGAGAGAATAGGGAAGTTTCTTGACTCGGGGAAACGTCTTCTCGAGGGCTTTCAGGCTGTAGATCGTGTAGCTTGCAGACCCCACCTTCAGGCGGGTTTTCGTCTTGTAGCTGTCCGGCATACGACCTCCCGAAGCTCCGCAGGACGCGGGCGGGATGATTCTAGTTTAGGGGGCGGCGGTTCCGGGTCGTCAAGAAGCGAAATTGATGCATCTGCGTCCCTCGACGCCCGTCGGCCCGGCTGGAAGAGTCACTCCATGGCCGCAGGGATCTTCGGGGCGAAGCGACAGACAAGGAGGGGGGATCGATGACGGAGTTCGTGGTGCTGAACGTCGTGGCGTGCGAGCCCTCCGCGCGGGAGTCGCTCGTCGCGGAGCTGAGCGGACGGATGACGGAGATGTCGGCCAGCAGGGCTCCCGGGTTCGTGGGCGCCGAGGTTCTCGCCGGCGAAGACGGAAAGAGCGTCGCCACGCTCACGCGGTGGCGCGACCGGGCCGCGTTCGAAGCCTTCCGGGCGGACGAGAGGGTGCGCGAGCGCCTGGCCGAGATGCTGGACCACCACCCGAGAATCTCCTTCTTCGAGAGCGCTCTTCGCCTTCCGGCCGGGGGACACTAGTTCTTTCCGGAGCCCCCTCCGGGGGGGCCGGAAATGCGCCGGACCAGCTCGGCCCACTCCGTCTCCGTCAGCGCCTGCTGCAGCGCACCCGTGCTCCCGGCGAGCTTTTCGTCCAGCTTCGATTGAGCTTCATCGAACGAGGCCAGCTTCGAGACGACGTCGTCGCGCGTGCTGCTTTCCTTCGCCAGAATCGAGAGGAGCTTCTTCCGTCCCGAGGCGCGGTCCCGGGCGCTCTTCTGGACGGCGTCGGCCAGCTCCTTGAGAGCCTTCCCGGCCGTCTTGAGGCGTGCCTCGTCCGCCACGACCGCGGGGAGCTCCTTCAGAGCCTGCTCGACGAGAAGCCGCTCCGGCCCTTCGGCGGCGACACCCTCGACGATCGACTTCCACCGCTCCTTCGGGAAGGAGCCACGGACGGCGAGGAGGGCGTCGGCTGCGTCGATCACGGCCTTCCTGCGCCTGTCCCGGAACTCCTGGAGATTCCTGTACCGGTCGGCCAGGGTGGAGCCGTATCTCAGGAAGACCGACTTCCGCTCCGCATCGGCCTGCCGGATCAGCGCCAGGTCCGCACTGACCCTCGCTTCCGTCGCCGGATCGAGGCCCCCCTCCCGAGCTTGTGCAGAGATGGCGCCAACGGCGACCGCCGTCAGGCAGAAACCGCGAAGAAGCGAGCTTCGTCCTTTCAGATTCAACCTCCCGTGAAACGAAGGGATCATGCCACGCGGGTCCCGGCCCGAGTTTCCCCACGCCAGGATCCGCTCCTCTTCCGCTATATTCCCCCGCGCTTTGGACCTTCCGGCACTCTGCTCTCGGAGAGAGGTATCGCGTTGAAACAGCCGTCTCCGACTTTGGTCGGAGGCTTTCTTTCGCTGCTCCTGGTGAGCTGTCTCGCAGGCGCCCGGGGCGCGGCCGCGGAGGGTTTTCACCTCTTCTCCGAAACCGCCAGCCGGCCTCCGGCCGGCCTCCGGCTGGAGCTCGAGGGCCTTCCTCCCGCGGTGCCTCTCGCCGCGCTCAGCGGCGCGCGGGCCCCCGGCGCCCCGGGAGACACCCGCCTTTCTGCTCCCGCGTCTCTCCCCCCCTATCCGACGGAGAAGCGCTTCGCGGCAGCGGCTCTCGAGCTGGCGGGGCTGGAACTTTTCCCCTGGGTGCTCGATCGCTATTTGAGCCATGAACCGTGGGCTTACATCTCGGCTGACACCGTCCGGTACAACGTCCAGACGGGATTCACGTGGGACAACGACCCGTTCTCCGGCAACCAGGCGTCCCATTCGTATCACGGGAGCCTCTACTTCAACGCGGCCCGGACGAACGGCTACTCGTTCTGGGAGTCGGCGCCGTTCGCGCTGACCGGGAGCTTTCTCTGGGAGATGTTCGCGGAGAATCAGCCCGCTTCGATCAACGACCTCGTCAACACGACGCTGGGCGGGATGGTCTGGGGCGAGGGGGAGTACCGCCTCGCGAACATGGTTCTCGACAACTCCGCGAGCGGCTTTACGCGGTTCCTGCGCGAGGCGGGAGGCCTCGTCCTGAACCCGATGAGCGGCTTCAACCGGCTGATCCGCGGCGAGATGTGGAAGGACTTCCAGAACCCGCCGGACCGCTTCCCGAGCCGGCTCTACTTCGAGCTGGACGCGATGTACCGCCACGGCATCGAGTTGCCGTCGGAGCACGCCGAGAACGATCAGGGAGGCTTCGCGTTTCTTCTCCGGTACGGGGACCTGTTCAACGGCGACCATGGGCATCCGTTCGACTACTTCGACTTCAGGCTGAACCTCCTGACACCGCACGCCACCCTCGTCAACGAGGTCGTGGCGCGCGGTCTTCTCGTGGACTGGGTCCTCTCCGGGAGCCCGTCGGCCGAGCAGCGCCTCGGCCTCTTCCTCGGGACCAATTACTTCAACAACGATCAGGCGGTCTACGGCGCGCAGGTGTTCTCCGCGACCCACTTGATGCGGGTTCCTCTCGGAAAGGAAACCGAGCTTCGGACCGAGGCCGGAGTGCTCGGAATGCCGATCGTGGCCCTCGGAGTCGATTACCGAAACGAGGATGAGGAGAGCGTGGCCGGGCGGACGTACGACTACGGACCGGGCTTCGGGGCGCAGGCGAGCGCGAGGGTACGACGGCGCGAGATCGATCTGCTCGTCCTGGCCTGGTCCCTCGTCGGGCAGCGCAAGTCGAGCGGCATCTCGAAAAGCAGTCGGATCCAGACCTTCTCCGCCGAGGCACGGGTGCCGCTCACGAGGAACCTCGTCGTCGGCGGAGGCTGGTCGTGGGGCGAGCGGGCGACGACATACGACCAGCTCCCGACCGTCGACCTCTCCGGAACGGCCTGGAGGGTCTTCGCGGGCTGGGCCCTTCCTTCGAGGCCAGGAGCGCCGGAGCGGCCGGCGGAACTCCCGCCCTTTTCCTTCCGGGAGGAAGAGCCGAGGATGCCCTGGTCCGTCACAGCCTTCGCCGGTGGTTTCTTCGGGACCCGCGTTTACACCGGGCCGGAGCTGAATGTCCTGATGGCAAACGCCGCAACGTACGGCCTTCGGCTTGGATACGGCTTCAGTCGGGTCTTCAGCCTCGAGGCCGGGTGGTCCCGCGCGTCGACGAAGCTGGAGCCGATCGACCCGGCAACGGGGGCCTCAGCGGGCACCACAACGCCGGCCACGGTGAATACCTACGAGCTGGACGGGCTCTTCGGCTTCGGCGGAACGTCCGTGCGCGGCTATGTCGGCGTCGGAGCGGGCGCCCAGGACCTCCACCCTTCGATCCCGAGCCTCGACAACGCCGGGACGACGACACGCTTCGCGGCGAACATTGCGCTCGGCGGTCTGTACTTCTTCACACCGAGGCTTGCGCTGCGCGCGGACGGCCGCTACCGGTGGCGGGCGAGCGAGAACCACACCGGTGCCGTCGTCTGCGACCCCAAGGGCTGCACGGAATACGCCACCAACCTCTTCTCCAGCGCCGAGGTGACCGGCGGCGTCCTGGTCAGGTTCTGATCCTGAGGGAGGATTCCGAAAATGAAAAGTGTGTTCGGCACCTTCGGGCCGGGGACGACGGCGCTGGTCCTTGCCGCCGTCATGATGGCGACCTGGAGAATCGGGTTCGTGATCGGGCGCCGCGACCGCGCGCGCGGCGCCCCGAAGCCGGAGGGGAAGTTCGATGAGGCCGTCATCGCGATCCTCGGGCTGCTCCTCGCGTTCAGCTTCTCCATGGCGCTCGCCAAGTACGACCACCGGCGCGAGATGGTCGTCGAAGACAGCAACACAATCGGTGACTTCTACACCTGCGCCAGTCTTCTGAAGGAGCCGGTGAGGTCGGAACTGGTGGGGGTCATCCGCGAGTACACCGAGCTTCGCCTCGACCTCGCGCGGCGGGCCCAAAGTTTCGCAGACGTCGAGAGGGAGCTCCAGCGGATCCAGAATCTTCAGAGCCGGATGACCGTGCTGGTGGGCGAGGCGCTCGCCAGCGGGACCCCGATCGCGTCCCCGCTGACGAATACGCTCAACGATCTGACCAGCGCCCACGCCGCCCGCCTCGCCGCCCTCAGGGACCAGCTGCCGAGGAGCGTCGTCCTCCTTCTCTTCGTCGCGGCGGCCATCACGACGTGGCTCGTGGGGGGGGCGCAAGGGATCTCGGAGCGGCCGCCGCTCGGAGGCACCCTGAGCTTCTTCCTCCTCGTGGCGCTCGTCGTCTACGTCATCCTCGACCTGAACGACCCCACAAAGGGGCTCATCACGGTCAGCCAGGAGCCGATGCGGCTGGTCCTCGAGTCGATGGGGAAATAGGCGGAAAAAGGCCGCTAGTCTTCGTCGAAGGCACAGGCCGAGGGGCCGCACATTCCGGGCATCGCGCAGGAGCTTCCGCCGCAGATCGTGTCGGCTTCCTTCGCGGGACCGTGGCTCGCGTGGGCCGCAAAGGTCGAGAGGAGGCGGCTCATCTTCCGCGAGCCGCAGCCGGGGCAGACGGGCGCGGCAGCGCGGTCGCCCGCGAGAACGAGAAACTCGGCTGTTTTCTCGCAGGCGGCGCAGCGGTACTCGTGGAGCGGCATGGGCGGGATTCTAGTCGGACTTCGTCTCTTCGCGAACGTCCCGCCGGGCAGCGTGAAGGGAAAGTGAGCCGGACCGTCCGGACCGACCGGTCCTAGCCGTTCCGGGCGAGGAAGTCCCGGATGGCGTCGAAGGAGTCCGACGGCGCCCGGTGACCGCCGTCGAAGAAGAGGTGCGTCACCTCGGCGAAGCGCGGGGCGAGACGCCCCTTGTATGTCACGCTCTTCTCGAGCGGATACCACTCGTCCTGCCGCGTCGAGATGTGAAGGACGGGCGTCACCTGCGAGAACGGGGTGCCCGGCGGATCGGCGTCGGTCCAGTTTCCCGGGACGCCACCGCAGATCGCGACGATGGCGCGAAACGGGACGCCGTGCGGAGGGTTCAGGGCGAGGCGGTAGTTGAAGGAGCAGGGGTGGCTGAAGCCCGCGAGCGAGACGCGCGCGGGGTCCCCCCCCCGGTCGGCTGCCCAGCCAATGGCCGCGGAGACGGCCGCGCGGTGCGTGGCCCGGTTGTCCTCCGCGTCCGGCGAGACGCCGAAATGGAACCCGATCCTGGGCTCCTCCACCGAGCTCTCGGCCGTGTAGGCCGACTGCGGTCCCTGGATCGCGACGATGAGAAACGGGCGTGGCGTGAATCGCTTCGCGAGGCCGAGCATCGGAAGGGGCACCATCCCGTAGCCATGCATGGCGAGGAGGATCGGGGCCTTTTCCTCCGACGTCCTGGGGGGAGCGGCCGCGTAAAGACGGAGCGGGACCGGGATGGAAACGACTGCGGGGACGTGCTTTTCGCTCATGTCTCCAGAGCCTCAGGGTAGCAGCCGGAACCCGGATCCTGCCGTCCTCGTATCAGATGGCGATGCGGGCCGCCATCGAGGCCGAATCCCTGACGAAGATCTACCGCTCTCGCGTCGGACGGCGCGAGATCCGTGCGCTCGACGGCGTGTCGCTCCGGGTGGAGCCGGGCTGTCTCTTCGGCCTTCTCGGGCCGAATGGTGCGGGAAAGACGACGGCCGTGAAAACCCTCCTCGGACTGACCCATCCGACGGCGGGGCGGGCGAGGCTCCTCGGCCTCCCCGCGAGCGATCCCGAGAGTCGCCGCCGGGCCGGTTATCTTCCGGAAGGGCACCGGTTTCCCGGATACCTGACGGCCCGCGAGACGCTGCGCGTCTTCGGGAGGATGTCGGGGATGGAGGGGCCGGCGCTTGCCCGCAGAATCCCTGCGCTGCTCGCCCGCGTCCGGCTGACGGAATGGGCAGACGTCAGGGTTCGGAAGTTCTCGAAGGGGATGACGCAGCGGCTCGGCCTCGCAGCGGCTCTCGTCCACGACCCCGAGGTCCTCCTGCTCGACGAGCCGACGGACGGCGTGGACCCCGTCGGCCGGCGCGAAATCCGCGACCTCCTCCGGGAGGAGGCGGCGCAGGGCCGGGCGATCCTTCTCAACTCGCACCTCCTCTCCGAGGTCGAGCTGACCTGCGACCGCGTGGCGGTCCTCCGGCAGGGGAAGGTCGCCGCCGAAGGGACGATCGAGGAATTGACGAGAAGGGGGAGAGACACCGGGGATTCTTCAAAGAGTTACAAACTGGTCGCATCGGGTCTCGATGAAGCGATGATGGCGGCTTTTCGCGCGACCGGAGCGGGCGCCGAGCGAGTCAACGAGCACGTCCGGCTGGCGGTTCGCGACGCGGAGCACCTCAATGCCCTGATCGACGCGGCCCGCTCGCGGGGCGTCCTCCTGTCCGAGCTGACGCCGGAGAAGAGCACGCTCGAAGACGTGTTCGTGGATCTCGTGAGATCGCCTGACGCGCCGGGGAAGACGCCGTGAGGAGATGTCTTAGAAAGGTGAGTACGGCCGAGCCGTCTGGTGGCGGCTGCGCTGCGACTCGAGCGCCCATCCCTCGTTTCCCTTCTAAGAAGAAATCCCTCTTCGTTCCCCTTGCGAAGTGTCGACCGTTATGAGAGCCCTCGCCGCGTCGATCGAGGACGTCTTCCGCGAGGCCGCGGCGCGGTGGACGCTCGTCGCGTATTTCGCCCTCTCCACGCTCTTCATCCTGATCTTCGCCTCTGCCGTGAACCTCGACATCGTGAACGGCGCGCTGGCGGGGGCGAGGATCTTCGGACGGAGCGTCCGGATCGGGCCGGCCGACGTCGACCTCGACCGGCTGGTCCTCGGCTTCGAGGCCGGCTTCTCGGGGTTTCTCTACGTCGTCGGAACGTTTCTGGCGATTTTCGCCACCGCTCATCTCGTGCCGCGGCTTCAGGAGAAAGGGACAATCGACCTCTACCTGTCGCGCCCCGTGGGCAGGGTCCCGCTGATCCTCTCCCGGTACGTCGCGGGACTTCTCCTGGCCGCCGCGAACGTCGTCTACTTGATCGGATCGGTCTGGCTGATCGTCGTTGTGAAGACGAGGGTCGTCCACCCCCGATTTCTCCTCGCCGGGGCGATCGTCCTTTTCGGCATTGCCGCACTCCTCGCGTTCGCCTTCCTCGTGGGCGTAGTGACCTCCTCGACGGGGGTATCGATCATGGCGACGTTCGGACTCTTCTTCCTTGGCGCGATCCTCGTGGCCCACGCGAAGATCGAGGCGGCCGTCTCGGCAGAATGGGCTGCGCAGACGGTCCGGGCCCTCTATTGGATCCTTCCGAAGACCGCGGAGCTGGGTCGGGCCGTCGTCGCGCTCGTCCTCGGGACCGTGGGGCCTCCTCGCATCCGGGAGGGGCTGACCCTCGCCCCGTTCGTCACGACCGGCCTCTTCGGCGCCGCCTCCCTTTCCCTCGCCGCCTGGCTCTTCCGGAGAAAGGACTTCTGACATGAGACGGATTGCTCCGGCCTTTCTCGTTCTCACGGCCCTCGCCCTGCCGCTGGCCGCGGCAGCCCCTTCCGGCGACGCTCTGTCGCTCGTCCCTCCCGACGCCGCGACCGCGGGGCTCGTCCACGTGACCGATCTCCGCACCAGCCCGCTCTTCGACCGCGTCTTCAGCGAGACAGACCGGATCTCCTGCGACGCCGACGGCGCCCGCTTCCTCTCCGAGGCAGGGCTCGACCCGCGACGGGACGTCGATCTCGTCGTCTTCGCAGCTGCGCCCGGAACGGACGGGGCAGGCTGGGCACTCGTCGCCTTCGAAGGACGCTTCGATCCGGTGAAGCTGGCTGCTGCGACCGCCGCCCAGGGCGCCGCGGTGAAGACGACGGTCTGGGGAGACTACTTTCTTCTTCCGGAAAGGAAAGCCGGCGGTACGGAGCACGGAAGGGGCGCCATCGCCTACGTCTCGAGCCGCCTCGTCGTGGCCGGAAGCGAAACGGCCGTGGTGCAGGCACTGGCCCGCCGGGCGTCGGGCGGCGGTGGCTTCGCTGCCGGGGAGGGGCTCGGCCGGCAGATGTCGCGCGTCGATCCGAAGGCCTCGGCCTGGGTCCTCGTCGACATGTCCCGCGTCCCGGTGAAGGGGCGCACGGCCGCAGACCATGCCGAGAGCCCGGCTTTTGCCGTCGTATCGGCGATGAAGACGGTTTCCTTCGCCGTTCTCTCCGCGACGGTCGAGGGGGACGCGCTGAAGCTGTCGGCCACAGGTGTTTCCGACGACGCGGAGACGCGGCGGGACCTCGGGGACGCCGTCCGCGGCGTCCTGGCGATCTGGCGGATGGCCGCCCAGGAGAAGCACCCCGACCTCGTCCCGGTCCTCCGGGCCTTCAAGGTGACGGAGGGCAAGGACAGCGTGACGCTC